>JALFLX010000126.1 GCA_022774485.1 Bacilli bacterium | reverse complement strand
TGGTGGTCAATTTGAAGAATATCGATAAACCGTTTAGGTTCTTCGATAACAAGGAACAGGAAGAGAAGGAGAAGAAAGAACAGGAGGAGGCTGAGAAGAAAGCCTTAGAGCAAGGAGAGCTTGCTCAATCCTTCGGTGAAGGAGCAGCAGCTGGAGCTGGAGCTGGCATTGGTGCTGGTGGATCTGGTGGAACTGGAACGCTTGCTGGTTCTGATGAATCACCGTTAAAGGATAAAGAGAGAGTCTTCCCTGGCCTTTGCACCATCGATTATGAAAATGAAGCTGCAATCGCTGATGTGTTCGAAGATAACTTATCTCTTTCTGAACTTTGTGTTCAGTTTAGAAATTATTTAGCCAAAGAAGAGGGCTTATACTTCTCGATGTCTGCCATCATGGAATTCATCGCTGGTTTAGCCGCTTCTCGTCTTATCATCTTAGAGGGTCTCTCCGGTACTGGTAAATCCTCCTTAGCTCGTTACTTCTCTGAATTTATCTCTGAAAAATCATACTTTGAAGCTGTTCAAGCCACTTGGAGAGATAGAACTTCTATTTTAGGTTATTACAATGACTTCTCTAAGAGCTACAACGAGACTGAATTCTTAAAGCGTCTCTATCGCTTCTCTTATTTAGAGGACCATATCAACATCATGGTCTTAGATGAATTGAACATCTCCCGTATCGAGTACTACTTCGCAGACTTTCTCTCTGTCTTGGAATACCCGGTCGATGAGTGGAAAATCAAAATCATGCAGTTCCCGTATGACTTTGAACCTCCGGCTCACTTAGAAGACGGTATCTTAAAGATCCCGGCAAACACTTACTTCATCGGCACTGCAAACAAAGATGAATCCACCTTCACTATCACCGACAAGGTTTATGACCGTGCTATCACCATCGACTTCGATGACCGCAACGAACCATTTGTGGTAGATGGACCTTCCTCTAAGATTACGTTATCCTTCCATCATCTCCAGGATCTCTTTGCTGAAGCGATTCAAAAGGAAGAGAACCAGCTCTCGATGGAAGATTATAAGAAGTTTAAGTCTTTAACAGACTTCACTTACGAGATGTTTGATCTCACCTTCGGTAACCGTATCTTGCGTCAGATTCAACTCTTTGTCCCTGTCTTTGTCGCCTGCGGCGGCAAGAAAGAGGATGCGCTTGACTTCATGTTCTCCCGCAAAGTTGTCGCTAAGTTAGAAGGTAGATTCGAAGACTACATCAAACAAGGATTGCTCGACTTGAAAGCTTTGATCCGTAAGAACTACGGAGAGGAGCTCTTCCCTCAGACCAATCATGTCATCGATAAATTGATTAAGAAGTTATAACCAAAATGACCGATAGCAAAGATTTCCTGATTTCATTCACTCAGCGTTTGAAAGAACAGATAGGGAAAGAGCCTATCGGTCTTTACGATGTGTTATCTTCTCTTCCTTATTCTGCCAAATACCAATACGATGATGCTTATTTGAAATTAGAAGAGATGAAAGAGGTCTTAGATAAGATCTTAGCGATTCTCTATCACCCTCACATCATCGTGAAAACGAATGAGATTGTCCTCCGCTCAGAACTGAGCGGAAAACTCTCTCATGAATCTTTCCAAGAGACGATGTTAGATGCAAAACTCTGGAAAGAGAAAAGCGGAGAGATGGTTCCAGAATATGTCCACTCGGTTGAGACAATCGATAGTATTCACACCTATGAAAACCGTTTTATCGCTTTGCTCATCGATGAGATGGATGAAGCGATCGATAGGGTCTTAGCAGAGCTGAATCCTCTCATGGAATCGATTGAGGAACATTACCAGCACAAAGAGATGTCATTCGGTAAATATTCTCCGTTCCATGACATGAGAAAGAACCGTTATCCCTACTCTTCTTTCTTCTTACAGGCAGATGACACCAAAGATAAGGTGTACAATCTCGCGAGAAGAATCAAGAGAAAGACCAAAAATATGAAAGGGACGGAGTTCTATAAAATAAACTGCAAACCCAAACTCTCGAAGAATGTCATCCCGACGAATATCTTGATTCACGATAAACTCTACTCTTTCTGCTACCGCTACCATGTGGAACACTTCAGAAAAGCGGAACAGGAAAACAGAAAGAGAGAAATCTTGTATTACAACTATTTCCTCACTTCTTTTGTCAACTGTATCCGCAAGCTTAATTTGCTACCGGATGATCCCTCTCTTCTCTCTTTTGGAAGAGAAGGAATCTTAGAGCTCTATCCTTTCGCCTTTGATCAGTTCCCCTTTGAATTCCACATCAAAGCGGATCCTGAGAATCTGATCTTGAAGATTCAAGTTCAGGTCAAAGATAACGAGAGAGTCCTCTCTGAGACAAATGATGCCATCATCATCCGTGAGCTATATAACGAAGAGAATAAGAAACTGATCCAGACCTTAAGAGATCATCTTATTTTAGAAGAACACTATGACACAGTCCTCTTAGCCACCATGAACAACATCTTAAGAGAAGTGGATCATGTCATGACCTTCACTTATTACAAAGAAGACACTGAGGTCTTGTTAGGTGACCTCTTAACTTCGATGACTATCCTCTTTGAAGGAAACAAGGAGCTCTACACGGGGTTCTGTCCGATCTGCGGACACAACCACATCCGCTACGACGGATCTTTGTATCAGTGTGGGGATTGTCAAGGTACCTATCATATGTTCGATTTTGAAGAGAAGAATCTCCTTTGGATTCGCTCTTACAGAAAGGAGTGATCAACATGGCTGATAACCCGCTTAATCCGCTTGCTAAGATGCCTCCTTTCCAAGGAAGCAAAGAGAAGAAAGAAGAAGTCGAACGCAAGGTGGTCTTAGAAGTGAAAGACCTCCATAAATCTTACGGGAAGAAAGAAGTCTTAAAAGGAATCAACCTCGAAGTATACCAAGGGGAAGTCTTCGGATTCATCGGCAAAAACGGCGCTGGTAAATCCACTACCATCGACTGCATTGTCGGCTTAAAAGACTTCAACTCCGGTCTTATTCGCGTCTTAGGTCACAACGTTAAAGAAAACCCCATCGATGCTAAGATGAATTTCGGTTATGTCCCCTCAGAACCAGTCACTTATGAAGTCATGACGGGAAATGAATATTTGCAGTTTGTCGCCTCAAGCTATGGCATGTATCAAGAAGCGTTCGATAAGAACTACGAATTCTTAAAGAACAAATTCATGATCGGAGATGCCGATTTAAACCGCAAGATCAGAGAATATTCTCACGGTATGAAACAGAAAGTCTGTCTCATGGCCTCGCTGATTCATAACCCCTCCATCTGGGTCCTTGATGAACCGACCGTCGGTCTTGACATCATGGTCTATCAGACCTTAATGGACATGCTCCACGACTTTGCCGCCAACGGCAAAACTGTCTTTGTCACCTCCCACAATATCGATCTTGTCTCGAGAGTCTGTAACCGCGTCGCTATCATCAACAACGGTGTTGTCGCGGAGCTTATCGACTTCAGCAAAGAGCCGCTCAAGAGAAGAAATCTCTCCAAGATCTTCTTCAACATGTACGGCCAAGAAGAGAAGAAAGAAAAATAACAGAAAGGAGAAACGTTTTGTTCCTTGAACTATTGCGAAAAGAGTTCATCGAAAAGAAGACCAAAGAGAGTCAAAGCACCCTTGCTTTGATCCTCTCCTCCCTTTTGCGTTTCTTACTTTTGGGTTGCTTTGTCGCCCTCTTAGTCTTTGTCTTCTACACCTTGGATTTCAAGATTCAAAAATATTCCACTTATGGAACCTTTGATTTCTTAGTCCTCTATCTCTTTGTCACAGCAGTCCTCGGTGTCT
Source organism: Bacilli bacterium (assembly GCA_022774485.1). Classification (GTDB taxonomy): domain Bacteria; phylum Bacillota_I; class Bacilli_A; order RFN20; family CAG-288; genus Enterosoma. The sequence continues at coordinate 1,757 of JALFLX010000126.1, read as the reverse complement.
TATTCACCATGGTCAAAGCAAGAGCTTCCATCTTTGATAAAAAAGATAGCAGAGTCACCATGATTCTTCCAATCTCCCCCTCTACCCAAGTCTTTGCAAAAGTTGTCTATCTCTATATTGAAAGCGCCCTCTTACAATTGCTTGTCTCTAGCCCTGTCTTGATGACCTATGGAGTCATCAGAACCTTTATTCCCTACTATCACATCTTCTCGCTCCTTTATCCCTTTATCATCTCCTTCTTCTTAGTCGGACTCTCCCTCCTTGCTGCTCTTGTCTATCAGCAGTTCTATCGTTTGATTAAAAAGAGCGACATCGCTCAAATTATCGTCGCTAGTATCTTAGTGATTCTTTTATGCTATTTATATCAGTTTGTCTTAAATCTCTTCTTAACCGCCTTAAATGACTCCTCTATCGGCGGAGTCTTCTCCCCCGACTTTGTCAACACCCTCCACAAAGCTAGAATCTATTTCTTACCCGTATACAATCTCATCGATGCCGTCATCGAGAAAATGAATACCCGCTCTGATATCTTCCTCTTTGCTGGATCCTCTCTTCTCTCCTTGACCCTAGGAGTTGGTATCGTCTCGATTGTCTATTATCACGAGATTAAAAACGAGACCTATCCTGTCGACAACAAAAAACATGAGCACAAGAAACTTCCCTTACTCACTCCCTTCAAAGCTTTGTTAAAGAAAGAATTTGCGATTCTCTTCACCGATGAAGCAAACCTCTTCTCCTACACCTCACTTTTAATCATGTGCCCATTTTTAACCTTTGCAGTCATCTCCTCCTTAAACGGAATCATCTATGATAACCTCCGCTTCTATGCTGCCTACTTCCCAGAGCTTGTCAACGGTATCAATTTAACCTTAGTCCTCCTCTTTGTCGGTGTCATCAACGCCTCCGCCTCCCTTTCCATGACCAGAGAAGGAAAGAGTTTAATTGTCGTAAAGACTATCCCAGTCTCCCCCTTAAAACAGATTTTCGCTAAGCTCTTGATTCCCTTTGCATTCTCAGAGCTATCATTATTCATCACAGAGATTGTCTTAATCTCTACCTCTATCATCACCTGGAAAGTCCTCTTGACCTCCTTTGTGATCGGAACCTTATTGTTAGCATTTTCTAATGTCTTTGGTATCTTTGCGGATATGAAAGACATGTCTTCAAAGAGAAGAAGAGTGAAAGCCACTCTGATCAATGAGATCGTTCCGATCTTATTGCCCATCGTGATCTTCTTGTTGTTCTTCCTCTTCTCTGTGGTCGTCTCTCTTCCTTCCTATTCTCTTTACCTCATCGCGATCGGATTCACCCTCCTCATCTTCTTACCTTTCTTGATCGGCTTGAAGAGAAGATATTCCAAGAGCTTTGTCGAAATGGAGGTGCACAACTGATATGAAAAAACGCACCTTGACCATTTTATTGATCATTCCTTTTATCATCTCCCTTTTGACCTTTGTCTCCATTCAGATCTTAGATAACCAAGTCGCTTCGGATATCTTAGGAATCCAGTGGAACTACAAAGAGAATGAAGGCTTCCAAATCGATCCGGATAACGGCTATGAATTAGAGGCAGAACCCATCATAGATCCTAACCTCATCTTAGCAAACGGAAATGATTTGATTTGGTATTCGAAAAAAGAAAATGAGGCCGATCCCGATTGTGTCTCAATCGAGCAGAAAAATGACAAATTCTTCCTCTATGCCTTAGAGGAAGGAGAAGTCGAAATCTACTGCTCTAACGAGAGAAAGACCGTCTC
>JALFLX010000073.1 GCA_022774485.1 Bacilli bacterium | reverse complement strand
TTCGTCTCTTCCTCCGTGAGATTTCGATTGAAAGGAAGATAACAGATACCATCTTCTATTTTGAGTTTATTTTCATAAAAAGGATCGCGAATCTCTTCTTTTATGACAAGACCTTCTTCTAAGGTGATTTTCTTATCCGCATATTCAAAAGCTGCTTTCTCATCATGGCTAACCATGAAGACAAGGCAGTCTTTTGAGATTCTTTTCAATAAGTCTAAAATCTGCTTTGAAGTCTTCTGATCTAAGTTTCCAGTCGGTTCATCACAAAGGACAAGCTTCGGTTTTTTAATCAAAGCTCTTGCGATTGCGACTCTCTGTTTCTGACCACCGGATAACTCTTTTGGATATCTATTTTCGTATCCGACAAGATCAACTTCTTTTAATATCTCATCGATTCGTTTCTCTTTCTCTTCCTCATCTGAGATCAATTCTAAACTCAACGCGATATTCTCTTTGACCGTGAGTTCATCGATGAGTTTGTAATCCTGAAAGATAAAGCCGCAGAAGCTCGCTTTATATTCTCTTTTTTCTTTCTCTGTGAAAGAAGAGAAATCCTTCTTGCCGAGATAAATCTTTCCATCGGTCAGAGTATCTAATCCACCCAAGAGATTTAATAAGGTACTCTTTCCACTTCCGCTTTTTCCTAATACGAAAACAAACCCTTTCTCCGGAAGTGTGAAAGAAACATCCACAAGTCCTCTCGAGTGAGTGTTATGTTTTCCGATATAGGTCTTCTTCAAGTGTGAAACAGTGATCATAATCATTCATCCTTGTTGTTTACAATTTTTGCGGGAGAAATCCTCTTCAAATATAGGAATGGGATGATGCTGAAGAGGATAAAAATCAGAAAGAGGAAAGAAAAATCGAGGAGGAATATCGGAGGTTTGATGGTGAATATATGAATTGTGAACGTGATATTTTTAAACGTTTTTGCGAATGAGTTAGACATGATCACATTCGCTAATGAGAATAGAGGATATGCGAAAACACAGCTGAAAAGAATCGATAAGAACGCAAAGATGATGTTCTTGAATCCAAAGATACGGAACAATGTAGTATCTTCTACACCTAATGATTTGAAGACGCCGATCTGATAGGATTGATTCTTGATTGATCTCACACAGTAGAACACCATGAAAACAATGCCTAAGGTGATGAGAATCACTTGTAAGAAGATGAAAATGTTATCGAAGACATTGAGATAAGAGTTGATTTCGGTATACGCTAAGGCATTGATTGTGAAGAGAGTGTAATCGTGTTCAATCGCTTTGTTGATGACTTCCTGAAGTCTCGCTTGCTTTGGGAAATAATACCCTAAGAGCATTTGCTGAGCTTTCATAATCTGCAATCCCACATCAAGGCTGACAACAGTAGTGTATTCAGAATAACCTTTTATTTTGAGAGGAATCGTCTCGACAATATTTCCCTCATATCCAGAATTATCCGTTTTATATAGGTAAATGGTTTGACCGATTGCAGAAGACCCATACATCTTTTCGATATTATTTTTATACTTTGTCGGAATGACAATCTCATGATCCACTGCATAGGCGTTATCGACTCTGATATTATCAGTTGAGACATAACGGATCATTCCTTCGGTGTAATACGGATTCTTCGACAAGAAAAAACCGCCGATATCGTTTCGATAGAGTGCTTTGTTGTATTCATCATAAAAATGTGGATTGATGATATAAGTGAACGAGAGTTCTCCGTTGATGATATCTGCTTTATATTGATTTGTTTCTTTGGAATTCATCAGTTCATAAATCTTTACTAACTTGCCGTTTTCGTTTTTGATCACTTCGTATTGATCAAAGACATTTTTATATTTCTCTTTATAATCGGTTTTGATAATCGCACCGACATTTGCGTATACACTAAACATATTATTATATTGTGATAGATTATCAATAACATCATCATATGTCGTTCCGATTGTCTCTTTGAAGGCATCTAAAAACGCGTCGGCAATAAAGTCAGTGATCACTAGTTTTGGTTCATTCTTGCAAGCTTCTAATGATCCTGCAAGAACGGTGAATTCATGATTCTCATCTGAGAAGCGCTCTTTTAAATAATCCTCATCGCAGAACATACTTCCTAACGTATAGGTTGGATAAATACTTGCTAAGGAAAAAAGCTCATTGTTGTCGAGACCTATTCCACATTGAATCAGCCTTGAGTTTCTTTCATTGCCAATTCCGATGGAGTGATTGGTAATGGGATAGTTTTTGATACCATCTTTTATGAGGATTTCTTTATCTACTTCATTGAATCTGGTAAATGAGTTCCAACGGATTGTTTCATCCCATCCGTACTTTGAGACCAACACACCATGAATGTCTTTTAGACTATTGTCGTTTTTCATCAAGTCTGTTGGTGTGACCTGAACTAAAGTTTGCATCAATGCTAAGACAAGCGTTAAGAATGAGAAAAGAAAACTATAGATTGTGGAAGAGAGAATTCCTTTTTTGACATAGGTTTTCGAGAGCATTCTCTTCGTTTTCTTCTCACACTTAGTCTGCTTCATCTCAACAGCATACATCTCTCTTTCATCTTGATAAGGGACGAAACCATCGCTTCCTGTCTGAAAAGAAGAAATTTCTTTGCTTTCTATTCTTTTCTCCACTTCATTCGTCTCTTCCTCCGTGAGATTTCGATTGAAAGGAAGATAACAGATACCATCTTCTATTTTGAGTTTATTTTCATAAAAAGGATCGCGAATCTCTTCTTTTATGACAAGACCTTCTTCTAAGGTGATTTTCTTATCCGCA
>JALFLX010000054.1 GCA_022774485.1 Bacilli bacterium | reverse complement strand
CAATCGATGGCTTTGGATCTTTCAGAATTCGCGCATCTTTCTCAATAACTTCTTGAATGACCTGCTTGCAGAGTGCGACATCCGTATCGTAATCAACGCTGACATTGAAGACGAGTCTTCTTGTCGGATTCGTGGAATAATTTGTGATTGTTCCTTGAACGAGTTTGTTGTTTGGAATAATGATGTGCTGATTGTCAAAGGTCTCCATTGTCGTAGCGATGAGACCGACAGAAGAGACAGTTCCTTCACAGCTTCCATCGGAGTGTTGAATATGAATGTAATCGCCTGTTTTGAAGTGTTTTGTTTTCAGTAAGACAACACCGGATGCGAAGGCAGAGATGAGGTCTTGTAAGGAGAGACCGATTGCAACCGTTCCTGCTGATAGGACAGAGGATACCGCAGTGAAGTCAACCTTCAAGAGCGCTAAGACAACGATGGCAAGGATGATATTCAGGATGACATTAGCAACCGAGAGTGAGAAGGTCTTCACCGAGACATCCACACCGATTTTATTGCTGACCCCAAATATCTTCCGAAGCAGTTTCATCAAGAGTTTGATGAGAATTCGTCCGACAATGAGGACACAGATGGCGATGACCATTCGTGTCAAAGGACTTAATCCATCTTCATCTATCCCCATGAACCAGCCTGAGATGGATTGGCCGATTCCGATAATCCAATTTTTAAAACTTTCCCAATTCATACAATTAATTATACTCGATTTTTGCCAAGAAAAGAAGTGAATGAACTCTTCTATCCTTCTTGTTTTCTCACATCTTTAATGAAAGAAACACACGGGGAAAGACTGTCGATTAACAATTGAACTGATGTTAAGAATTCATCGATAATTTCCGCTTTTTTCGCTTTTTCTCCTTCGTTTTCTATATAATAATCTCATAGAGGAATTACTTATGAAACACAAAGCGTTAAAAATCACATTGATCACCTTAGGCTCTCTTGTCGGAGTGGTCGCACTCACTATCGCAACAATTTTCGGATACAGCGCAACCTATTCGATCCCGAAACAAGCAGAGACAATTGAGAATAAGACTGGTTTAGTCCAAGCTAGAAATCGCTCTCTCTACGATGAAAGCGGAAATAAGATCCGTTTAGAAGGCGTGAACTTTGGAAACCTGTTCCTTCAAGAAGGATGGATGTCGCCTCTCGCTCTTGAGCCGAAGAAGAATGAAGATGGTTCTTATGTAAAGGATAAGGATGGAAATCTTCAATATCCGGAATTTAATGAAGAACAGTGTAGAGAGGGTCTTTACAGCAATCCGAACTGCGGAAAAGAAAACTATGATGAATGGTTTGATTACTACTATCACGCATGGATCGATGACTCTGATTATCAAGTGATTAAAGACTTAGATTTAAACTGCATCAGAATTCCCTTCTATTGGAGAAATCTTCTCAATGATGACCTCTCTAGAAAGACCGAAGATGTCGCATTCCGTTACCTCGATGATATTGTCACAAAATGCAAAGAGCACGGATTATATGCCGTTCTAGACTTACACGGAGCACCTGGTTCTCAAAACGGATATGAGCACAGCGGTGAGCAGAGATACGGAGCCTCTCTTTTCACAAATCCAGACTATATCAATGCGACTGTCGATCTCTGGAATTATGTCTCTGAGCACTACAATGGAACAAGAAGTGATCTCTCTTCCACCATCGCTACTTATGACATTTTAAATGAGCCGACTGAGGTCTTTGAGGGAACGACAACAAAAGTAGTTCACGAGGTCTATGATAAGATCTACAAGTCAATTCGTGAAAAAGAGGATCAGCATGTCATCACCTTTGAAGCGTGCTGGACTTTCGATAAACTTCCGAATCCGAAAAAATACGGATGGGAGAATGTCCAATACGAATATCACTGGTATAACTTCTCTCACGATTTCATCCCCTATCCGCTTTATTACGCCTACCAAGATATGATGAACATGGGAAGAAACTATAATGTTCCTGTCCTGATCGGTGAATTCACTTATTTTGAAGAGAAAGATGCTTGGAAAGACGCGTTTGATCTCTTCAAGAAGAGAAATTATTCCTTTACTGTCTGGAGCTATAAAGTGACAACAACAGGATGGTGGACTTCCTCTTGGGGAATCTTGACCGCTTGTCTCAATCTCAACGTCGAGACAGAGGAGACAAAGTGCAATGTCGCCACTTGCACTTTCGATGAGTTTAAGGCGATGTGTGATAAAGTAAAAAACGATCAGTGTCAAAAGGCGACCGCTTATGAGATGGTGAAAAACAGAAACAACTGAGGTTACAACATGAATATCTTATTGACAGGAGCAGCGAGCGGAATCGGAAACGCGCTTTTCAAAGAATACCAATCTTTGGGCCATCACATCTACGGCATAGACTTTCAAGAGATGAATCCGGAAGAGCATTTGACATTCTTTCAAGCGGATATTCAAAACCAGAAGCGATTAGAAGAGATTCGCTCTCTCTTAGCAGAGCAGAACATCAAGCTTGACATGATTGTCAATGTCGCTGGAATCCACAGGATGGCATCGCTTGTCGAGAGCGATCCTGAAACCCTAAAGAGAGTGATTGACATTAATCTAATCGGCACGATGATGGTCAATCGGACGTTCCATCCTCTCTTGAAAGAAAAAGGAAGAATCATCTTGGTGACAAGCGAAGTGGCCTCGTTTGATCCACTTCCTTTCAATGGCCTATACAATGTGTCAAAGACTGCTTTAGAGTGCTATGCACAAGCGCTTAGGCAGGAGTTAAATCTCATCTCACAAAAGGTGATCACGTTCCGTCCAGGCGCAACTGAAACAAAACTTCAAGGCGGTTCTTTAACCGGAACTGAGAAGTTAGCTTCTGAGACAAAGCTCTATCAAAAACAAGCTGGAAAATTCCTCCATTTTGTCAAAAAGTTCATGGGAAAGCCGATGTCTAGAGAGAAGATGGCTTCCTTTATCTGCAAGAAATCTTTAAAGAAACATCCTAAGCTCACCTATAAAAAGCATCAGAATCCCGGGCTTTTCTTACTTCACCTTCTTCCCAAGCGGACACAGTGCTGGATTATCAAAGAATTGCTCAAATAAATTCTTGTCATATTGATAATTAGCAAAACAGAAGTCACACAAAAACAATTTTTTGCATTCAAAAAATCTGATGATACGGATTCAGTTTCAATATTCTTCAGAATTATCTTCAAGCACACTGTGAGAGCAAAGTTCCTCTAATCCGGTGTGTTCTTTTAAGAAGAAAGAAAGAATCAAAGAGATGACACAGAGAGCGAGGGAGAAGAAGAGAATGTAAAGAAAAGGAATAGAGAAGAGAACCGGTGTGTTCACAAGACTTGTTCCTTTCGATGCTCCAAAAAAGAAGAAAACATTCGCAAACAATGTCCAAAGAGTCGTCATGAATCTCACAAGGAAAATGATGAGAAGCTGATACCATTTCACTGGTTTTCCAGAACGGTCCACTCTTACCTGATGGAAAACTTTTTGCATCGGAGTCTGATGCTCCCCTAAGAACAAAGGAATGATAAAGAAGAGAAGGAAAAGAGCGACAAGCTGGCTGATTGCAAGGGTAGAGATGAGTTCCTTATTCTGTTTCAAGGTCATCTCTTTGTAGGGAGCTGAGAGTCTGAGATAAGGTTGGAATGTAATCTTATAATCTTCGATTTCATTTCTTAGAATTTCTTCATAAGCGTTGATTAAAACATCGCAAAAAGAGACATTCTTTGAAGTATCACCATCGATATACGCTAAGAAGTCTTCGTAATACGGACTTTGAATCACAAAATGATCTTCTTCCACAGTGAGATAAGAAAAAGATTTATTGTTGATTTTTTCAAAGAACTTCGTTTGGAAAGAAGTCAGTGTTTTTGTCTCATCATAAATGAGGTATTTTTCTTGGTTTTCAGGATAATAGGTTTTGTAGTAAAAGGTTAAAACATCATAGTCTTTGGAGGGATCTAAGTCCTTAAACTGCTTGTGGTCTTGATATTTTCCAGCATCAACTTCTAATCCCTTTTGATAAAGGAGGCTGTTTACGAAGTCTTTGGTGAGCTCGCTTGCGGTCTTAATGGTGTATGTTCCATCTTCATTTAAGATTCCTTCGTTGAGCCTGCTTTCACTCACCAGTTCGGTGATCTGATTCATCGATTGAGAAATCTGCTCATATTCTTCCTGATACACGGGGGTTTTGGTGTAAAGAAAGACTGAGAGAATCATCAAAAGAACAGAGGCAAAGACGGAAATCAAAGTGTCTAATATCGCTGATTTTGCTCGCTTTGAAAAGCTGCAGTTGCTGTTGATTATTATTTCTTTTTGCATACAGGTATTATATCAAAAAAGAGGAAAGGGGGCCTTGGAATAGAAAGCCCCCTTGTACTAGAATCCGATATTTTGTTTCACTGCTCTTCCTTTTTTCCTAAAGTCGCTCTT
>JALFLX010000023.1 GCA_022774485.1 Bacilli bacterium | reverse complement strand
TTTTCCGCTCTTTTTTCTATTTTTTCAGGATGGGAAATCAATTGATGACACTGGAAATATGGTCAAGGTGTCAAGAAAGAAGTAGATATGATCGATAAAGCTTTCTATGCTTCAAGAGTCAATGTCTGGTTTATTGATGAAGATCAAGCAGTGACGAAATATGATTATCTGACAATCGATAAAATCAAACAATACGCCCACAAATACGATTCAGAAATTATCGAAGCAAAAGAACTGAGCCTCACTTCCCAATTCCGTTGCATGGGTGGACAGGAATACATCTCATTTGTCAATCAATTCCTCGGCTATGAAGAGATTTCCACAAAGAAATATAAGCCGAAGAACTATGATTTCCGGATTTTTGATACTCCTACAGAGATGTGGGAAGCAATCTCTGAGAAGCAAAAAGAATATCCTAATGCAAGACTCCTTGCTGGATACACCCATAACTGGATCAGCAAGAGCGATGACAAGCTCTATGACTTTAATATGGATGAAGGACAATTCAAGATGAGATGGAACAAGTTTGTCGACAATTCTTTCATCAATGATCCTAGTCAGCTTGATCGAATCGGAAGTATTCACACCATTCAAGGTGTCGATATGTCTTACGCTGGAGTTATTATCGGAAAAGATATGCAGTATAAAGATGGTCATATCATCTTTGATAAAAGCGAGAATGCAGAGACAGACTCCGCTAGCGGAATCCGAAAGCAAAATGACAAAACTGCAGAGAGACTTATCCGAAATACCTATAAAGTTCTTCTGACCAGAGGAATGTATGGAACGTATATCTACTGTGAAGACGCCAGTCTAAGAGAATATCTAAAATCACTAGTCGAGTTTAAATAATATCCACAAATCAATCGATAAACACTCACTAGTTCTCACAATGAATAGATTGATATCGTGTGTTCTATAACGCAAATAAATCAGGCGATTCCCAACGGGTTTTATCATCTCTTTTCCAAATCAAAAAACTTCTTTTATAACTAACTCATAGAAAACCTCTTAGGAATGAAGAAAATAAGTATTCCTAATTTTGGAGCCTTAAATCATAGGATAGAAATAGATTGCGTTTCTTATATTCACAAGAAAGACAACAGAAAAGAATAGATCACCAATTTTTTTAGCTGAACATCCCTCACAGTTTATGTATCTTCTCGTGTCAGGTTAGTCTCAAAACTAGGGATGAAATGAGCTTAACTCAATAAATAGGCGATATCTTCATCGTTGAGATTAGATTTTTCAGTAGCGTTATCAAAGATATCAGAAAGATTTTTCTTCTTCTCTTGCAACGCGAGAACTTTTTCCTCAATGGTGTCTTTCATCACAACCTTATAGATGGTGACTTTCCTATTTTGACCGATTCGATATGCTCTATCAGATGCTTGATCCTCTGCTGCAAGATTCCACCAAGGATCAAGGTGCAGGACAATATCAGCACCGATAAGATTTAATCCAGTACCGCCTGCCTTCAAAGAAATAAGCATCACTTTCGGATTTTCATCTTGGTTAAACGTTTTTGCAAGCTGAAGTCGATTTTGAGCTGAGGTATCGCCGGTGATGAAATCAAAAGTGATATTTTCTTTCCCAAGCAGTTCTCCTAAATGCAAAAGGACCATCTTAAAGGAAGAGAAGACAAGCACTTTATGCCCTTTTGAAATCGCTTCTTTGACTAAAAACAAGGTGTAATCGAGTTTAGAGGAAATATCAGGATATTCTAAGAAAGAAGAAGGATCAACACAGATTTGCCTAAGTCTTGTTAATGCTGCTAAAACCTCGACTTTTTTAGTCGTTCCACCTTCTCCTATTTCTTGGAATGTGTTTTTCGCTTTTATCAAATATGCGTGATATAGATCCTTTTCTTTTTGCTCCATGACAATACTTTGTGTCACTACAGTTTTACCAGGGAGTTCTATTAAAACATCATCCTTTTTACGTTTCAGAAGGAAGGGAGAGATGATGTGTTCAAGATGCTTTCGTTCCTTAGCATCGATTTCGTATTTCGCATATTGTTTTTTGAAATCATTAAAGGATTTCAGATAGCCTGGCATTAAGAAATCAAATAGAGACCATAGATCCATCAATGAATTCTGAATAGGAGTTCCTGTCAACGCGAACTTATAATCAGCGTTGAGAGTTTTAACTGCTCTCGCCTTTTGGGAGAGAGCGTTTGCGATATTCTGTCCCTCATCGAGAATGACAAAGCCGAAAGAGATGTCTTTAAATAGATCTAGATCAATTCGCAAAGAGTCATAGGAGATGATGTAGTTTACAGTCTCATCCTTTTTGATTTGACTGATTAAAGAGTGCCTTTCTTCTTTATCCAACGATAGAACAACAACCTTTGCATCAGGAACCCAATGATGGAATTCATCTTCCCAGTTGAATGTCAATGATTTGGGAGTGATGATAAGATTCGGCTTCTTTTCATCGTATTGGCTCAAGAAAGCAATCATTTCCAATGTCTTTCCTAATCCCATATCATCGGCTAGAACACCGGAGAGATGATGATTCTTCAATGCGGTCAACCATTGCACACCCTTGATTTGATAAGGCCTCAATTTGGATTGTAACGTGTCGGAAAGAGAGAGTTCTTCTTTCTCATAATGAGAAATATCATAGAAAAGCTGTTTGATCGGTTCACTCAAGTCAATATTTTTCTTATCAGTCAGTTTCAGCGCTTGGTAAATCGGGATGTTCTTTTTCTTAAAATCAAGCTCCTCAATAATTTCTTTGACAGTATTGTTATCATCCTCATCGAGTGAAAGAATGTCACCTTTTAAAAGGTAATACTTTTTCTTTTTCTTATAGGCATCAAGAATAGAATTGACTTCTTCTTTCGTGTATTCATCGCTGTTGAAATTCAACGAAAACCAGTCGTTCCTCGAAGCGATAACAACATTGATTCTTCCCACTGGTTTCTTATGAAGCTTTTTAATATCTTCAGAGATAAACAATTGAGCATAATTTCTCAATTGATCGAGTGAGGAGCTGATAAACTGAACAATCGTATCAGGATCCTTCACAATTCCTGACTCTTTCATAGACAAGAAGGAAAGCGCCAAATGAAATCCCTGATATCGATCAGGATATCGATTTTTAAATTCTTCACAACTCACATAATTCTTATCCAAACAATATTTTGAATTACAGGAAAGTTGCATTGTCTCTTTATCAAGGTCAACATAATAAGCGATATGATCAGTTGACATCATGCTCTTAGCAAGCAAGGTGGTTTCGACAGGGACTTGATCTTTCACGTTTGGAATTAACGTAGCTTTAATATCATCCATGAAGTACTTTGTAGAAAAATTAGGGTGCTTCATTTTAAACAGGAAGAGCTTCAACACTTTGGGGCTCGAATAACGATAAAGTGAGAGTTTTTGATGCACATAATCAACAGCAAGAATCCGCTTTAGCTCTTCACAAAGATAATAGTGGTAGCCATCAGGAAAGTTTGTCTTGATATTTCCATTTTCATCAATTGACACTTCCAAGGTTTGAATTTCATCGGAGAGTGTATAATCTTGCCCACGAATCACAATTGGGTGCACGTAACATTTTTCTTGCTTGTTCATCAAGGGAAGAATCTTAAAAACAGAACTGATAATTCGATCACAATTAACGCCATAAAAATCGTAATTATAAAGGGTATCGATATAAAGAGGAGTAAGTATCATAAAAATCTCTTTTTGTATCGGTGTCAAAACCTCAGGGATTTCAGTAAAAAAGTGTTTATAGTAAGTTTGGAATCCCCCATGATAAGCAGGCCTCTGCTTTTTGTCATAAACAAGAATATTCAGATCATTCGGACAGCTTGGTTCATATTCCAAACATATAGAATAACATCCATATAAAACAGAGTTATCTACGGTCATTTTCTCGTTATCACGTACCATCTTCAACTCATCCAAAAGGTTCGATAAACCTTCACGATCTTCTTTATAACGCAACATCTCATCGTAAGACATTCCGCTTAAAAGAACGCGGTCGTTATAAAGTCTTCCATATCTTTTCTTCAGTTTCTCTTCAGAATCTACTTTATCTCTTCGGATCAGATAGCGGAAAAAGGTGTAGTAGAGATTATCAAGTTCAGCCTTATTGTTTGTGGCACTGATATAGAAATGCTTTCCAAATTCAAATTTCCCATCATCGGTAATCTTAATTTTAAAAGTGCCAAAATCCTCATCATTACCGATATAGTAAATCGTATCTAAGGATGCGTTGATTTGATAAAATATCATCACTCTTCCTTCATCAAGCCGCTTTTGAAACTCCTTTTGAAGCGGAGTCGGAGTGATCGGAAAACTGTTCTCATTGATAGTTCTCAATAACATTAATACCTTAACTCCTTTTCATCAATTTTTTTAACATCCATCGGATCATACCCCTCTGTCCCTTCTTCAAAATCAACATAAGGGCAATGTTGATCTAATTTTTTTCTCTTTTTTTGAAGTTCAAAAACAAGTGCAAGAATATATGGACTTGAAATCACCATGCTATTCATTATCAAAAAGAATTTTTGAAGCGGTATGGAAAGTTCATCATAATAATCATCTATGCAGTCACGCATAATTAGATAGATACAGTATATTTCGAATTCGGTAACAGTTCTCTTCCTTGAAAAACCTCCGAAAACAATCTTAAATCGCTTAAAAGCAATCTTCTTATAATCCTTAAAAATAGTATATCGAAATGCAGCGAAATCAGCAATATTCATCTCGTCGAGTTTAGCGGTATGATTGCCGGCAGCAATCTTAGTCTGATTTTCCGTAACAAACTGCCGATTGTTATAATTATCCACTTCTTTAGGATAATAAAAATAATTTTTATACCGATAATTTATTATGCCCGAAAGAGATAGGTTTTTCTCAGCAGTGGTGAGATAAGGATACAAAAATGCGTATTCAAATGAATATAATTGCCCGTTTGCCAATCGGTTTCTAAAATAGGAGGTGTAATTTTCAGGCCTTTCATTCTTTTTCAAATAACGGAATAACATTTCATCCGTATGCGCATTGATTGTAATCACTTGATCAGCAAAAAACTTTACTTTATCTTTTTGATTCAATATCATCGCTTGCTCAAAACAACTGATGTAGAACTCTTTTCTCCCATAATTTTTCGCCATTGCATCGCTGATGATTTCATTTTTTATCAAGGCGAATAAATCATCGTGTTCTTGCGCAAATTCAACAAATCCCTTTTCAAAAGAAGCGGGAATCATGTCTTTTGTTACAGCAGAAAAGAACCATTCTCGACACGAAGAGGCATTCAAAACATCTAGGAAGAAACAAAATTCACGCTTACGATTTGCTAAATGGAATAAAGTAAGAATCATCTCCTTATCTCCGCTTTGGATATACGGGTTAAGAAAACACTCCATGCTTTTCCTGTTAAAAAAATCTGAGACTACATAATTCTTATAAGTTCTTATCACAGCTTTCTTATTGCCAAAATCAATATCGATTGGTTGATCCATAACAGCTTTTTGAATCTCATCTTTGAGAACTAAAGCGGCCGCATAAAGATGCTTGCACAAATTCCCACGGCAAAAATCCATACATTCACAAGACACATCAGTAATCATATTTTCATGAAGACCAATTTGAACTTGATAATCTTCGTTCGTTCCTTTGATAACACAGGAAAACTGATCTGGTGTCAGTTCAACTTTTTCATAGCGATGTTGATCATAAATATCTTGTCCTCTATTTCTAGAGAACTGAGGCAAGCGTGAAAGAAATTGATTGATTGGCCAATTCATTCTAAAGCCTCCTTTAATTAAACCACTCGCTATTTTACTTGATTTCAAAAAACAAGAGAAGAGATACAAGCCAAAGTATTCTAGATATTTTGAAAAACACACAAAATCTATGAGCAATGATAAGTCCTTAGAGAGTACTTTCCTTGGCGAATTCAATCAAAATGAGAAGCACTCATCTAAGCTAATCTTGAAAGCCAAAATAGAGTATATTTTTAGAACTAAGGTAATCCTCACGAGCTCTAAATAAAATTCCATGAGCATGTGATTTCATAAAGACAGCGATTCATTTGACACACAGTACAGTAATTCTCATCATTCAAAGAAAAAGTGCGAGTTGTGGAGAAAGTTTCGGTCAATGAATAATTTCAAGGTTTTCTATAAATCTATGCAAAAATGAGGTAAACTAAAAATATAGAGAAAGGAACAACATTATGAGAATCGCATTGATTGCACACGATAAGAAAAAGACGGATATGATTAATTTGGCTGTCAAATACAAAGAGACACTCTCTAAACATGAATTATTCGCCACAGGAACAACTGGAACACTTGTCATCGGTGAGACTGGACTTGCGATTCACAGAATGAAAAGCGGCCCGTTAGGTGGTGATCAACAGATCGGTTCGATGATCGCGTGCAACCAATTGGACTTAGTTATTTTCTTGCGTGACCCATTGACTGCCCAACCACATGAACCAGATGTCTCTGCCTTGCTCCGCTTATGCGATGTCAGCAATATCCCGTTAGCAACCAATATTTCTAG
>JALFLX010000110.1 GCA_022774485.1 Bacilli bacterium | reverse complement strand
GGGTGTTCCTCATGGTATGAATCCAGATAGAAATATCCTGATCTAAGTATAGAAAAAGGCGTTGTTCACATCGAGTTAAGGTGTGAACAAACGCCTGTTTGTTATTTCACTAAAGTGACTTTGATCTGAGGAAGTAAGGATTTCCAAAGTTTGTAGGAACCGAGGTGTTCGCTGAATGCAGTGGCACCGCCAGCTGCCATCGCATATTGGAGACGGCGTTCGATGCTGACTTTTTCAGAGAGACCTTTGATGAAACCGGAGATAGAGGAATCGCCAGCTCCGACAGCAGAGATTTGTTTTCCGACTGCGTTGGAGCAGTGATAGACATGGCCATCTTCTGCAAAGTAATACGCGCCTTTTCTTCCCATGGTGACTAAGACGGAGACTGGGCCTAATTTCTTGAGCTCTTCGCCGCCAGCGATGATGTCTTCATCACTTTCCATCGGTTTATGGAGGAGTTCCGCAAGTTCTTCATCGTTCGGTTTGATCATGAAGGGGTGATAGGGTAAGGCTTTGATCAAGCTCTGACCGGTGGTGTCTAAGATGGCGATCGCACCGACAGGATTGCAATATTCCTCAATGATTTTCGCGTAGAGGTCATCTCCTTCTTGTCCGACAGAGCCAGAGAGGATTAAGATATCATCTTTCTTGAGATGAGTCTTGAAGTACTGGAACATTTTCTTCATGCCGCTCTCTTTGACTTTCGGAGCTTCGACATTGAAGCGGGTATCTTCATGCTCTCCGGTGATCATGACATTGAGTCTAGAGTTTCCTGCTGTCGCGAGATAGACAGGTTTTTCATATTCTTTGTCGATGATTTCTTTCATCTGTTTTCCCATGCTTCCGCCACAGGCGACAATCGGGATGTTTTTCACTTTTAAGTTGTTGAGCATTCTGGCGACGGTGATACCTTTTCCACCGAGGGAGAAGCCTTCACAGTTGAGGCGGTTGGTGCAGCCGACTTTTAATTCTTTTGTCCCTAAATCGAGGCTGTAGTCCATTGCGGGGGCAATTGTAAGAGAATAAATCATGATGTTAGATTCCTTTCTATTAATCTTCTATATCAGCAGGAATATCGACAGAGATCATCTTGACAAGGGATTTGTATTTCTCATCGATTTTTTCTGTGATGATAATCGGTCTCGTGAAATCCGAGAAGGTTGCAGTGGAGATACGATCGAATTTGGTGTGGTCAGCAAGAATGTAGGAGGTGAAGCACTTATTGATGGCCGCTGCTTTAATCGCACATTCCTGAGGATCGGGTGTCGTGAACTTCGCTTGAGGGTGGATGCCGTTTGTTCCGAAGAATCCGATGTCGAAATTGAATCTCTTTAAAAACTCTAATGCATATGATCCGATAAAGGCATTGGTGGTGAGCTTAAGCTCTCCACCGGTGACATAACAAGTGATACCTTTCTCCACAAGCTTTTGGGCTAAGAGAGGGGAGTTTGTCACATAGCAGACATTCTTGTGACTAGGTAAGAAGGGAATCATGCTAGCGACAGTGGTGGAAGCATCCATGTAGACACAAGAGCCATCTTTGATGAAAGAAGCTGCTTTTTTCGCGATGTATTTCTTCACTTCCGGTTCGGTTCTCTCTCTTTCGAGATATTCTTTGTCAAGACGCTCGAATTTGAAGTTGCCGGAGAAGTGAAGGCTTGCAGCACCGCCGTGAACTCTCATGATCTGATGTTGGCTGGCCATTCTTTGGAGGTCTCTGCGGATGGTGGACTCGCTTGTTTTAAAATATTCCGCTAACGATTCAACAGAGACAAATTGGCTTGGGCTCTCATCTAAGAGCTTTAGGATTTCGCTATCTCTTGTTTTTAAACTCATAAGTCCTCCTCTTATCAAACAAGTATATTTTACTCCATGAAACGCGCAAAAAATAGTGAAATACGCAATTTCATGGTTAGTTATGATTAAAAAATGATTATATGCTCATTCCTTTACAGATGATTTTGCATATCAGAGATAATTCTCTCGTATTCTTCTTTGGAAGTTGCTTTCACTAAAAGAGCTCGGTATTTTTTGCTGTCTTTGAACGCTTTGATATAGTGGACTGCGATGCTTCTCAAGTTCGAGCTCGCTTTTCTCTCATCTTTGATCTGATAGAGCAGGTCGATGTGTTTTCTCAAATCCTCAAGTTGAGAGAACAAGGTGGTCTCACGGGGCTCTTTTCCTTCTTCGATTCTATTGAGATCTTCAAAGATTTTTGGATATCCCATCGCGTGCTGGCCGATCATGAATCCATCCGCATGGGTTTTCTCTTTGACCGAGAGATAATTCTCCTGTGAGATTTCACCGTTTGCGATGACGGGAATGGAAAGATGATCTTTGACTTCTCTGATGATACCGTAGTGAACTTCTCCCGAGAAGAATTCATTTCTAGTTCTTCCATGGAGGGCAATCGCCTGAACGCCGGCATCTTGAAGCTTTACGCACAAAGGGACAATATCCTTGTAATCGGAATAACCGATTCTCATCTTGAGAATCACCGGTTTGTTGGAGATTTTCACCATTTCTTTCACTAAGTGAATCAGCTCATCCTGTCTTTTTAACCAATAGCTTCCCGCTTGTTGACGGATGACTTTTGGGACGGGGCATCCGCAGTTAAAATCTAAAAAGTCATAACTTGCCAGCTCTTCAATCATGGGGATTGTGTGAAGAATCACATCTTCTTTCCCACCGAAAATCTGGAGAGCGAGTTTGCTGTTTTGACAATTTTTCTTATCCAGTTTGGTATCGAGAAGATCTTGAATGGTCGCTTTGGAGCGATAGAAAAGAGCTTCGCAGGATTCCATTTCGGTATACAAAAGACCAGCTCCATAATCGGAGGAAATCTTTCTCATAGCGTAATCGGTATATCCTGCTAACGGAGCAAGACAAAAGGGATTTTCAATCTCGACTCCGGCGATGACTAATCTGCTCATTCGTTCTCTTTGATGACTTCTTTGATCTTCTCGACTTCTTCTTTTCCTAAGATACCGCTGTCTTTGACTTCTTTGAGCTGCTTGTCGACTTCATCTAAGTCTTTCTTCTCTTCTGATTCTTCAGCAGCTTTGTTCTGAACACCAGCTTTGGCATCTTGTTCTGCTTGCATTTGTTTAACATCTTCTTCAGTGATGAAGAATTTGTGGTCTAAGTTCATTTTGTCGATGACAAAAGCAGGAGCGAGGACAGAGTCGATGATCGCGTTGAGATTGTAGTTTTCACTCTTTTTAAAATCGACAGATTCAAAGTCGGTGGTATTGCCAGAGATGATGACAACTAATTCTTTTCCGCGGAAGAGGAGAGACATGCTTCCAGGGAGGTGGCTTTCCATATCTAACAGAGCGAACTGAAGCTGAGGAGTGATGATATAGAAGGCATTTTCCGGATCATCGCAAAAAGCGTTGAACTTCTTGTTGAATTCGAAGCTTTCAAAGTCGATTGTCTTTTTGTTTCCGCCGAAGGCAAATTTGTTCTCGGTGACTCTTAACAAACTCTTGGAAGCTTTGTTCATGCCGAAAGACATGATGGAGCCTAAGAAGTCGATGACGATCTCTTGGTGCCGATTATCTCCAGATCCTCTTGTCTCATAATGGTAGGATTTGACATCGCACATATTGAACGGAATTCCCAAATACTTTCCTTGGATGAAATCTTCTTGGTCAAGACTATTGACAGGGAATGAGCCTAATCCTTCTAAGTACTCTCTGGAATAACCGCCTTTTGCATTGTAGATTGCACCGGGACCATAAAGAGTCTCGACGACAATTGGGGCAAGCATGTTCGCGTATTTTCTCTTCACACCATTGTTGATGGTGAACCATGCGATTAAGAAGACAATACCCATCGAGAAGAAAATTGTTAGTCCGAAAATCCAATGCACAGCGATAGAGACTGCGATCAGACCGACAACACCGATGACAGCACAGAAAATCCCGGCGGTGATCATGCTCTTTTTCTTCTCTTGCGCAAGCTGAGCTTTCACTTGTGATAACGAGCCACCATTTAAAATAGACTCCATCTTGTCGATGGTTTCTTTTTTTGATTTGAACTCTGTTGAGTAATCGCTGTCGATTAACATATCACTTTTCCTCCATCTGTTTTAATAGCTCAGGAACTTCTTCCTCTGAGATGACTTTTACACCCATTTTTTCTAATTTTTGAGTGGTGATTCCTTTTCCATCAATCAAGGTTCCGTCAAACTTTCCTGCGTGAATCTTTTTTGAACCACAGCTCGGGCTTCTCTCTTTTAAAACCGCTAATTTAATTTTGAACATCGAGACAATCGAGCTTGCCCAATAAGCGCCATCTTGATAATTTGATGTGACATCGAAACCTTTCTTTGTCACAACTCGATTTCCTTGAATCTCAGCGGGGACGCGCGGGATTTTTAATCCGCCGCTCACTTCGGGACAGATTGGAATCAAATCAAAATACTTCGTCAGTTTCAACAGATCCTGACAGAGGTTATCTTTGCCATCATAGCGGCATTTTTCTCCGATGAGACAAGCGGACACTAAGATTTTTTCTTTCATTCGAACAAGTATACTACACCCGGAGGGTGAATTTCCTCAACAGTGTGCAAAATATCTATCGTTGTTCATTGTTTTTTGTATCCAATGAGGAGCAAACGTTTCATCCAAGTTCTATTAAAGAGATTGATCAACTAGGATGATGTGTATTTTTACTGCATGATAAGATGCATCTCTGATTTTCTTGATGGAGGATTTATGAAATTTGCTTTCAAAAAGCGAACAAAAACCGCAACCTTTTTCTATCAGCGGCAAAACTGCGAAAAACGAGATTGCGGTGTTTTATTTAATGAGATTAGATGATTTTCTTGTAGTTGACGTGGAAAGCTTCTGCTAATTCTTTGAGATTCTCATCGGTGATGGTCTGGCGGACATGATCGAGGGTGAGGAAGTAGATGGTAGCTGCTTTCTCGACAGTCTCGATTAAACCGAAAGCTTCATCAAGGTCGTTGCCCATACCGAAGACGCCGTGCATACCCCAAAGGACAACGCGGTAGTCCTCTGCTTTTTTTGCAGTGGCCTGTCCGATACAATTTCCACCGCACACCATCCAAGGAGTGTATCCGATACCTTCGGGGAAGACAACGATGCATTCGGTGGACATTCTCCAGAGGGTTCTAGTGATCTCATCTTCATCCTCAGGAAGAACATAGGTGAGAGCTAAGGTGTGAGTCGCATGACAGTGCATGACGACATGGTGATTGGGATCTTTTCTTAATCGTACGATGTGGCTCATCAAGTGGGTCGGGAACTCGCTAGTCGGTTTAACACCATCT
>JALFLX010000103.1 GCA_022774485.1 Bacilli bacterium | reverse complement strand
GTCATTTTAAAGACAAATTCCTCATAGGTGTACGGCTTTAAGATATAACCAGAAGCGCCGACTGAATACCCTTCAATCGCATATTGGTTTAACGTGGTTGTGAAGACAATAAAGGTTTCTTCCTCTGAGTAGCGTGTTCGAATTTTCTTAGATAATTCAAAACCGTTTTGATCGTTAAGAATGATATCGATGAAAATCAAGTCGTATTTTTTAGTTAAATCAAAAGAAGGCACATCTGAAAAATAGTCTATCTTTTCATAGCTGATCCTTTTTGCGCTGAACAGGTCCGAAATACATTTTTGAAGAATATCTCTATCATTCGGATTGTCTTCGATAATCGCGATATTCATATTCTTATTATAAAGAGAAAACAAAGACTATTGCAAAAGAGAAATAAAAGAAAGTTGTTTTGTTCAATTAAATGATAACATGATTGATCGTTGACGCTTACTATTGAATGAAGTGACATGTCACTTCATTCATCTTTGACCTTTTCCTTAGTCCAACAAGAGGGGTTCAGTACATAAGTACAACCTCGTTCAGCTTTATGTTTTCAGGAAAGTCAATGTCTAAATTTGGCTTTCCAATGTCTAATTTTTTCAACTTTTTGGCTGAAATCCAATCTTTATGAAATAGAAGCTGTCATTCTAGTTTTTCTTTCCGATACGCTACATCTTTAGTGGATTTACTCTTGGCAGAGGACAGGGGCTTCTCAAGGTCGGTAGCTCACTTGTGCCGTTTGTCAACGAGTTCCTTTGCAATACTGATCTTTACAAATTGATGACGGCCGAGGTCAAAGAGGTGTATAATGCAGAAATTCGGTGTTCATGTCATAATGTGAGAAATCTTCAAAAATAATCGTGTTTATCTGTGCAAAAAATAAAAGAAATTCAATCGATTTTTACATGAATAGCTGTTATACTATGGTCAGTACCTTTATGGAGGAACGCTTATGTATAGAAAGATTATGAGCTTTTTGGAAGCATGGAAAGAAAACGAACACCGCAAGCCCCTTATTTTACAGGGAGCGAGACAGGTCGGAAAGACCTATTCCATTCTGGAGTTCGGGCGGACCCATTATGAAAATGTGGCATACTTCAACTTTGAAACCAATCCAAAGCTGAATAAAACCTTTGAGGAAAACATCAGCCCCGATTATCTGATACCGATTTTGTCTCATATCGCTGGACAGACTATCGTAAAGGAAAAAACGCTGATTGTATTCGATGAGGTACAGCTTTGCGAAAGGGCTTTGACTTCGCTTAAATACTTCTGCGAGAATGCTCCAGATTACCACATCATCGCTTCAGGCAGTCTGCTCGGTGTTGCTGTCAACAGAGCAAAGTTCTCTTTTCCCGTAGGAAAGGTTGATATGAAAACACTTTATCCTATGGATATGGAGGAATTTATGTTGGCGCTCGGCGAGGACGATTTGGTAAAGCAGATTAAAAACTGCTTCCAAACCGATACGCCGCTGCCGTCTGCTTTGCACGATGCCGCAATGCAGCTTTACCGTCAGTATCTTGTAATCGGTGGTATGCCAGAATGCGTGATGCAGTTTGCCGAAACAAAGGATTATATCCTTGTCCGCAATACGCAGGATACAATACTTGCAAGCTATCTTAATGATATGAGCAAGTATAACAACTTGAATGAAATCAAGAAAACTAGACTTGCCTACGATAACATTACCGTTCAACTTTCCAAGAAGAATACCCGTTTCCAATATAAGCTGATTAAGAAAGGCGGACGTGCGTCCGAATTTGAAAATGCGATTGAATGGCTTTTCCTGTCTGGTATTGTGTCACAGGTCTACAAGGTCGAGCAAGTCAAAAAGCCGCTTGAAAACTACCGTGATATTGATGCGTTCAAGATTTATGTATCCGACTTAGGATTGCTTTGCGCCAAGAAAGATTTAGCTGCTAATGACATTCTCTATATGGTCGAGGAAATTAACGATTTCAAGGGCGGTATGGCTGAGAACTATGTCAATGTGCAGCTTACCATTAACGGCTACCACACCTACTATTGGGAATCACAACGTGGCGCTGAAATTGATTTTGTCATTCAGCGTGATGGTCAGCTCATTCCCATTGAGGTCAAATCTGCCGATAACACCAAAGCCAAGAGTTTAAAGGTCTATATGGACACCTATAAGACAGCTTATGCTATTAAGCTCTCTGCTAAAAACTTCGGCTTTGAGGATAACAAAAAAATCGTTCCTCTCTATGCCGCATTTTGTATCTAAAATCAATATCACAATGATAATGCTCGCGAATGTGTATTGCACCCTTGATATTAGATTTTAACTACCGACTTTGTCAGCTTAGGAACATAATAATCCCCGTTTTTCCGATGGTTTAATGTGAACCCAATTCTTGACTAGCGGTCCAAGAATTGGGGACAGTACATTCATCGTATTTTTATTGCAAATCACTTTGACGGAATATTGCAAATCACTTTGATTTCATTATGATGATATCAAGGTGATCAAACATGAAAAAAGATAAATATATCCCGAGAATTAACGATACAATTATCAAAGAATACTTAGATGATTTTACTGCAATCTATCTCAGAGGACCGAAATGGTGTGTAAAAACCTATACTTCTGAACACTTTACAAACAGTGAGATTAAGTTGAATATAAAGAGTCAAAGCGAAGAATTCGATCGGATGTATTTCGCAAATTCGAAGCTTTGTCTTGAAACGGGAGAATAATATGAAAGATCGATATACAACCTGTGTTCTTGCCAATATGTGCATGATTGAAGATGATAAGGGAAATGTCTTAGTTCAGGAGAGATTGAAAAATGATTGGCCTGGGATTACGTTTCCTGGTGGACATGTGGAAAAAGGTGAGACGTTAGAAGAATCTGTGATAAGAGAAGTGAGGGAAGAGACTGGCCTTATCATCTCTCATCCTGTTTTTTGTGGAATCAAAGAATGGGAATTCGAAGAGGGTGTGAGATATTTAGGTTTGTTATATAAAGTGAAACACTTTGAAGGAACGATACTCTCTTCTAATGAAGGCAAGGTCTTTTGGATTAAGAAAAAAGATCTTTTCTCGTATCAGACGAGTCAAGATCTTGATGTGCTGTTTCAGATGATGGAAGCTGTTCCTTATCCTAAAGAGGAAAGGGAGCAGTCCACTGTCATCGAATAGAGATATAAGGCGTAATTGGATTCATCTTTGAAACAGAAATATTCTCCGTTTAACATCTTAGAATAGATGATGGAGTCTGCATCTTGTGTCACCTTTTCAAACTCGACTTTTTCAGTCGGGTTTTCTTCTTGGCCAGTATAGAGAGAAGGAACGGCAGTGTAGTCACCATTCTGCTTGATTTTGAAGGTGATGGCACCCTTGATTTTCTCTAAAGAATAGAAGTAAGAAACACCTTTTTTCATCTGGATGGTTCCTTCATGACTTCCGGTTCCTCTCTGGAGGTATTCGCCGTGGAAGTGAAGGGTATCATCGATAGAGAAGTCATAATCATTCAGATAAGTGGATTGTTGCGTCGCCTCGATGTTCTCTTTGGTAAGGACATAGGTTCCTTCACGGATGACATCTTCATCCTTTGGTTCTGTCTCAATCTCTTCTGTCTCTTCGGTGGATTCTTCTGTAGGAAGTGGATCTGTGATAAGAGGAGTTTCTAGATTCTCTTCTTTCTCACTGGTTGTTTCAGTATTGACAGATTCGATATCTTTCGCTGGTTCTGTCGCTTCTGGTCCTTTTGAAGAGCAGGAAGCCAAGAGAAGCAACGGTAATAATAGGGATAATTTCTTTTTCATTTTTTCTTCACTCCATCGGTATATGTTAATACAAGCGGAATCTTTTTCTTTTTGATGTCACAGTAGAAGGGAGTAGCTATGATATTATCATTTTCGATAATAACAGGAAAGAGGGGTTGATAGATTTTTGGCACTCCTTGCCT
>JALFLX010000041.1 GCA_022774485.1 Bacilli bacterium | reverse complement strand
TGCATGAGCATGAAGAGTTTTCTTTTTTCTATCTCTTCCTCGGAGAGATCAGAGATATAAAAACCTTTTGCAGGAAAAGAATAAATCAATCCTTCTTTCTGAAGAAGATCATAGGCGTTTTTCACTGTGATGACAGAGATTTGAAGTTCGCTTGCAAGGGTTCGGATAGAAGGAATTAAGGATCCCGGTTTTAAATTACGATTAAAAATCTGAGCTTTTATCTGCTCATAAACCTGCTGTTGAATGGGTTCTTTGGTATCTGTTCTGATGATGATTGTCATAATTTCTTTTTTAAGTTACGAGCGCCGAGATTCGTTGTCAAGAAAAGCGAACCGAAATAGAAGGCAATTCCGACAAAGAGCAGAATCAGTTGTGCGATAATACCTTCTTTTTGATCAAAGAGAGGACCGATGACCGGAAAGTAGGACATCACTAATCCAAACAAGATGAAAAGGAGGAAAGAACCGAAGATCGAGAAGAGAAGAGGAAGGATATATTTTGGGAATTTTGCAAAATAATAAGCAATCATGATGAGATTTACAAAAGAATAAACGATGAAGGCAATTCCATAGAGGGTGATGATAGAGTGGAAACCTGGACTATTCAAATAATAGACTGGAGAAGAGGGATTGTTAAAGAAAACATAATTTCTAAGCAAAAGCATCGGCAGTAAGAGAAGAAGATAAGTGAGCTCAAACAGTGCTAAGACAACCACTTTCCCTTTGACATAGTCTTTTAAGGAGAGAGGCAAGAGGGTGGAGTATTCGAAGTCGTTATTCTCTTGATTCTTTCCCATCATCAGCTGAGGAAGTATACAGAACGGATAAAAGAAAACGACAATCATCGGGAAGTTTGGAATCAAAGCGCAAAGAACAAACGCGAAGGTGATATAACAAGCCGGATGAATTCCGAGCATGAATTCTTTCTTTAAAATATTTTTCATTCTTCGATTCCTCCTTCCATGAGATACATAATCTCTTCTAAATTCGGTTGTTCCATCAAAAGGCCATCATAGGAGTGAGAATCCTCACTGTGGATTAAGGCAGTGAAGGAGAATTTGTTCTTTTGAAGTCCGATAAAAAGAGAAGTGTCAACTTCCTGAAGTTCTTCTAAACTTCCTTTCACTAAGATGTAAGCTGCAAGAAATGATTCTTTATCAGCAGTTTTGACAATTTTTCCTTTTTTGATATAGGTGATATAGTCCGCTACGCTCTCTAAATCTGAAACAATCTGAGTAGAAAAGAGAATCGAATGGTTTCCATCTTCGATGTATTTCTGGAAGAGACGAAGAATCTCTTGTCTTGAATAAGGATCTAAACCGGAAGTCGGTTCATCTAAAAGGAGAAGTTTCGCATTGTGAGAAAGACAGAGAGCAAGCTGGAATTTGGTTTTCATACCATTAGATAGCTCGTTGAATTTTTTGTTCTCATCTAATTCAAACTGAGTTGAAAGCTTTTGATACATCTCCTCATCGAAGTGGGAATAGAAGTTCTTTGTCACTTCTTTAATTTTCTTCAATGTGCTTAAGGGGTAGAAGTTCTGTCCGCCTAAAAGAAGAGAAATCTCTTCTTTCATCTTCATCTCATCTAAGGCATCCATATTCTCCCCTTGGAAGAAAACATCGCCTTTCTCTTGGGATAAGATTCGATAAATCAGCTTCATCGTGGTAGTTTTACCTGCCCCGTTTTTTCCGATGAAGCCCATGATATATCCAGGTTCTAAGGAAAAAGTCACATCTTCTAATGAGAAGGTAGGATAATGTTTTGTCAAGCCTTTGACTTCTAATAAGTTCATAAGCCACCTGCGCTTTCTGTATATACTCATTATACACAGTTAAGATGGCCTGTCAACAAAAATACCTCGCTTATTACAAACGAGGTATTGAATATGATGATTGGAGAATCAGTTTTGCTGTTCTTCGAGTTTCTGAGAGGCTTCTTTTTGTTCTTTTGCAAATTCTTCGGCTTCCTTGATGGTCTTCTTGGTCGCTTTGATTTCGCTCTTCTCCGGTTGGTTGAGAACAACCTGTTCGTAACTTAAGTCGAAGCCGTTCTTGACAAAGAGCTGACGATATTCACGGAGCAAGTCTCTCTCGACTTGATAACGATCTTCTTCACTGCACTGAGCAACAATCTTAACTCTGAC
Organism: Bacilli bacterium; assembly: GCA_022774485.1. Classification (GTDB taxonomy): domain Bacteria; phylum Bacillota_I; class Bacilli_A; order RFN20; family CAG-288; genus Enterosoma. The sequence continues at coordinate 1,989 of JALFLX010000041.1, read as the reverse complement.
ATTGCTTGAGCCATATCCGCTCACGCCTTTGTAGAAAGGACCTTCGACAATGGCAGGGATGTGTTCTTTGAATTCCGCAAAGTGATCTTTTAAGAGCTTTTCGACAAATTCAAGAGGAACATCGTATCCAAACTCGCACTCGACAACCGCTAAGGAGAGTTCTCTAGAGAGGTTGACGACATTTTTGATGTCGGAGTTGTTCATGATTTTAATATTGCCGGCCATATCAAGAATTTTCGTGGCGCGGATGCCGATTTCAGAGACAGTACCGCGGAAGCCATCGATTGAGACAATCTCACCGACGCTGTATTCATTTTCGAAGATGATGAAGATACCGGCGATGATGTCGGCGATGAGAGACTGGGCACCTAAGCCGACGATAAGAGTTAAGACACCGACAGACTCCCAGATGGCGGCGGTGTTGACACCGAAGGCCTGTAAGACTAAGAAGATTAAGACAATGGCGCACCCGTATTTGATGATTCCATCTAATAAAGTGATGACAGTCTTTGCGCGGTTGCTCTTATTCATCGCTTTGCGGAAGATGAGACGGAGTAAGGAGCTTAAGGCGATGACGACAGTGATTAAAATCGCGCAGTGAATGAGGACCTTCACATGAGTTTGGAAGGCTTTTGGGAAGGCGGTGACATCCCAGACGTTTTCTTTTGCCCAGAGGACAAAAGGAGATTCCGGCGGGAGTACTAATTCTAAGACGATACATGTGACAAAGGCCACGAGAATGAGGGAACCTAAGACGATTCCGAGGATCGACAATACTTTGTGTGTTCTGTTTTTCTTTTCCTTTTTCATGGGGGAACTCCTTTCTATGCTGAGATCATAGTAGCGATAATTTCATAGGCGCGATATCTCGTGCCATTCATCTGGATAAGAGAAGCGATGTTGTCATATTCAGAAGAGTAGGTTGAGAAATAGATGGTGACTGTGGTGACATCAAGAGCTTGGTCAAGGACAAGTTCTGCAGTGAAGTCAGAAGGTGAGGTGTAGGTTGTGAATTGGTACTCTGTCCCATCGACTAACAAGATGGGGGAGAAGTAGCCGTAAGAAGAATTTGAGTAATGGATTGTTGTCTCTGAAGCGGTGCGGGTGTAAGAGACGGTTCCAGGGTCAGAGACCGGTTGGATAGTCCCGCTTGGCATAACCTGCTCGAAGAGATAATCGACACCTTGATACTGATAGAGGAGATCATAGACAAGAACGTACATATCGGCGCTGAGATTTTCTTTCCGATCGACTCGCTCTTTGCTCACTTCGCCAAGATAGCCTTCAAATCCGCTGATTTCATAAGTGAGCTCATCGTAAGTGACATCGGTGCAGATGCCAGCTCGATAGCTGAAGTTTGGATCATCAGTTTCAAACTGAGTGTCGCGATAGATGTTGTAAGTTCCATCATCGTTGTAGGTGACGACATTATCGTATGGATTAGTGGCGCTGAAGAGATATCTGGAAGAGTCCTTTGCGGTTCTTGCATCTTCTTCATAGAGCGGATAGCTAAGTTCTTCTCCCCAAGGTTGTCCTTCCTTATCGAGGACTTGGATCTTAAGGTCAGTGGCTAAGCTTCTAGGCAGATCTTCAAAGCTCACTTTTTCTCCAACCGGGAATGTCTGGCTAAAGGAGTTGATTTCTTCACTGACTTGAATGGAGTACGTAGAGGGAATCATACCCGAACTTTCGATGGTAATTGGCGTAGAGGAGTTATGGGTTGTGATATTGGCTTCGATACGGTCAATCTGGAAGGTGTAAGAGTGATCTTTGAAGATTTGTTCGCTCATGACAGATTTTTCTCTTCCGTCAATCTGTTGATCGTGGAAGTATAGTGTCGCTCTGATCATTGAGGAGCCAACTTCGCCAGGAAGATCTGAGAGAATGATCATCGGTGAGACTTCATCAGGATCAAGAGCAGTCTCTTGAATCTGATAAGTTTGAGTAGCTGTGACAACTTCTAATTCGATGCGAGCGTTTGTGTAATCC
>JALFLX010000121.1 GCA_022774485.1 Bacilli bacterium | reverse complement strand
CAGTGGAGCCTAAGTCACCGGCGATAGAAGCCATAGAGCCGATGTTGATGATGGAACCGCCGCCGTTCTCGATCATGTAAGGAAGGACACATTTGGTGGCATAGAAAGTTCCTCTCATGTCAGAGTTGAAGATAGCATCCCACATCTCGATGGTGAGCTGATCCACTCTTCCATCCTTTAAAGCGACATTGGCCGCATTGTTGACTAAAACATCAATCTTTCCAAAATGCTCTTTGACATCCGCGAAGAGGGATTCGATGGATTCGGTAGAAGTGATGTCCATCTTGTGGAACCAAGCTTCTCCGCCTTCTTCAGCGATTCTGTTAACAACCGCTAAACCCTTCTCTTCTCTTCTGCCGCAGATAACGACCTTGGCACCTTCCTTGGCGCAAAGTCTTGCGATACCGATTCCGATACCAGAGGTGGAACCAGTGACAATGACAACTTTTCCTTCGAGTCTATTCATAGTAAGTTACTCCTTTATCCAACATTTATTCTATCAAACTGCGGATTAAAGTGTTAGAAAAATTTATTGAATGCGCAAAATGATGCGCTATCACTGCGCGTTTTACACTTTTCTTTAGCAAAGTATTCATTTTTCACCATTTTATTATCTAATTTGTCTTTACCAATTATTTCTATTCTATGAGTATTCGCGTATATGAGGTAAAATAATTATAAGGAGGAATTTCATATGTGTACCGCAATTTGTTTTCATCACGACCATCACTTCTTCGGCAGAAATCTTGATTTAAACTATAATCTTCCGGTCAGCGTCGTTGTTGTTCCCCGTCGCTATCCGATTCTATTTAAGGCATTAGACACTCTGACAGAGCACCATGCAATCTATGGTGTCGGTATGCCGCAAAAGGACTATCCATTCTTCTTTGACTGTGTCAATGAATGCGGCTTAGGCTTTGCAGGATTAAACTTTCCTGGCTTTGCTCATTTCTTTCCAAAAGAAGAAGGAAAGACCAATTTAGCCCCTTATGAATTACCGCTTTATCTTTTAGGAAAATTCAAGACAGTCAAAGAGGTCAAAGAAGCTTTGAAAAACATTGTTATCGCAGATCTTCCCTTCAGTGACAAGCTTCCTTTAGCAACCCTTCACTACATCATTTCAGACAAAGAGGAAGCGATTGTCATCGAGCAAGAAAAAGATGGGCTTCACGTCTATGATAACCCGTATGGAGTCTTGACAAACAATCCGCCTTTTTCCTATCACCAGTTCAATCTCAATAATTATATGAACATCACCAATGAGGATCCTACAAATCGGTTCTCAAAAGATCTTCCGCTCTATCCTTATGGAAAAGCGATGGGAGCAATCGGGCTCCCTGGCGATTCTTCTCCCGCTTCCCGCTTTGTCAAAGAGACGTTCTTGCTTCACAATGTCACGATGTTTGATACTCCTTTAGAGAATGTGACACAGGCGTTCCATCTTTTAAACAGTGTCTCCACCCTGCATGGCGAGTGCAAGCAGCCCGATGGTTCGTTTGAATACACCATCTATTCCTCTATTTATGATGCAGATCAAAAAGAGCTCTATCTTAAAACTTACAAAAATAGCGCCTTGCAGCGCTATACTTTGACGGATAAGGAAAGAGATTCTGAAGAGATCATAATCCACAAAGTCTTTGAGAAAGAGATGGTTCAGGAGATTGGATAAAGAACGATATTGAAGATTCCCATGATGATTTCAATCATCTTTTCAACGCTCTCTTTCTTTCCTTCTTTCACCCAGGTATAAACGATATTCTGTGTCCCGGAAAGAATAAAATCGTAATAATAGTTCTCACGGAAAATCTTGGGGATATTCGGGATGTTTGCAAAACGTTGAATAAACGCTAAGCGGTTAACTTCTTTCATTTTGGCAAAACTGTGCTTGATGATAAATAGATAGACTTCTGTTCTCTGATCGATAAATTGAAGGATCTCTTTGATAGAGTCTTCTAATTTCGTATTAGTCTTTTGCAAAAGCTGATAATAGGATAAGACACTTTTCGCTGCTTCTTCCTCTAAGCTTTCATAGACTTCTTCGACACTCTGATAATGATCGTAAAAGGTTGAACGGTTGATTTTCGCACGAGTGCAAAGTTCAGTGATGTTGATTTTTTCAATCGGTTTGTTGTTTAAACAAGCGACTAAGGCTTCTTTGATTTGATGTCTTGTCTTCTTCACTCTTCTATCATCGAGATTCATTTGTCCGCTCCTTTCCTTTCAGATTCTTCATGAGTTTCTTTTACATTGACAACTTTTGTGAGATCTTCATTCCAACGGTTGCGGAAGAAATGAAAGATAACATAGATAATTGGCATTCCGAGATTTGTTTCAATGAGAGAATTTATGATGAGTGTGCGTAAGGAAGCAAAATCAGAGGGTCGAATTCCGTTTACAAGAAGTGCAAGCTCCCAACCAAACTGGACAGACACACCGATTAAGAAAAGAGAAAGCATCTGTTTAAATGGAACTTTTTTCACCAAGAAATAGATGGTAAGAAGAAGATATCCGACTATCAAGATGATAGCCATGATGCCGTGATACTTACCGGTTGTTCTTGACGTTTTAATTGTCGCTTCCCCACCCATCTCTGCGATAGAGGGACAGACAAACCACCAAAGAAGAATCAGAAAGATCCAGTATTTCGTTTCGCGATCCGGTTTCATCAATGTCCAAATAAAAACAAAATTTGTAAATCCGTAAGAGAGGCTCATCCAGAGTAAGACAAAGAATGTCTGAGGACCCGTCGCTATTTTCCAAGTGTCGAAAGCACCTTCCATTACGGTAGAGATGGTACGACTTCCGCTAAGAAGATAAAACCCTCCGTAATCCACAATGAAATACAAGATTCCACCAAACAATCCAAAAAGTAGGGTTTGATATTTTTTCTTCCAAATCAATAGTCCTGCTAGAATAGCGAGAAAGACACAATCTAAGATGATGTAGAGTAAATTAAAGTATCTTGTCGGCGTGATACTGTCAAGATAGCTGCTTCTAGATAAAACATGAATAAACATAAGTAAATCCTCTTAATCATCATTTTATCGTAGCTTTGTTGTTTAAAACAATCCTTTTTTGAAGTCAAAGAGTAAGTTATCAGACAATGACCAATGCGTAACGTTGCAATCAAAAGCAAGAAAAGTTAGGATTAAAGAAGGAGGTATCCCCATGTTAAATATCAATGATCTCGCACCTGATTTCACTCTTCAAGGAAGCGATTTGAAAGAACACAGTTTACAAGAGTTCCGAGGTAAGAAAGTCGTGTTGTATTTCTATCCGAAAGACAATACTTCAGGTTGTTCGAAAGAAGCTGTCATGTTCAATGAACTCAAGGAACAGTTTGAAAAGGAGAACGCTGTCATCATCGGTGTCAGCAAAGATTCCTTAGCCTCTCATAAGAAGTTCATTGACAATTACTCTCTTTCCTTCTTGCTCCTTTCTGACCCTGAACAAGAGGTCATCAAGGCATATGATGTACTAAGAGAGAAGAGTATGTACGGAAGAAAATATCTCGGTGTCTTGCGGAGCACCTTTGTCATCTCAGAGGAAGGAAAGATTCTCTTAGCAGACTACGGGTGCAAGGCGACAGAAAGCCCGAAGACTGTCTGTAGGCTTCTCTTGAAGTAATTTTTCTCTTACATTTGTTTCTTTTTATGAGTAAATTTGACAGGTTGTTTCCACTCCTGTAAAATTTGAACAATGAGGGAAAATTTATGAAATTTATCATCAAATTCTTTATCAGCTTGTTTGTCTTCATTTTTGTGTTTGTCGTCGGTTCTACCATAGTAGTCCAGGTGATCAACAACAAATTCGGTGTTGATATTCTCAGCACTGCTTTCGCCATTCCAAAACTTGTCAAAGAGGTAGATGAAGAAACATACATCACCGTTCCCTTTGAAGCGGATGAGCATAAAGAGCTTGCAGAACAAATTAACGCACAAGTCGGTGACTTCATCGTTTATGATGAGACAAATGGTTATTCCTTTGTTCCTGAGAACGTGACAGGCACACTGACAGAAGACCTTAAGATCAAAGATACTGTTTTTGCCTCGTTTATCCAGACGTTCTTAGCCAAACAAGAAGATAATACTCTAGAGCTAAAAGAGCTAAGCTTCAATTGTGAGACAGAGATGTACTGCAAAATGAATGTCATTGTAAAATCTCCCTTTGGAATAACCGAAGACATTCCCTTCTTACCAAAAGCGCTCTATCTCAATCTAAGCTTTGATGTCACCAAAGGAGAGAACATTTCCTACACCATCACCGAGACATATTTTAGACTCAATACCTTATCAAAAAAGCAGACTGATGCAATTGTCACCTCCTTAAACGCCTTCATCCCTTCGATGGATCTCGATTTAGATACAGTAGCCAATCAGATTGCAGAATCTTTTATGCAGATCATGATCGGAAATGAAGAAAATAAAGGAATCGTCGCCAGTTTGATGGACTTTGGTGCCTCTGGATACAAGTTCAGCAAAGAGGAAACCGACAACTATTTGCTCGTAACTGTTGCTTAACTCGTGTTGCGCATTATTGAGCGTGCAAAATAGAACATATCTCGCAATTTTTTGATATTTTATTATCATTTTGCGTGTTTCCTATGATATACTTTGAGCAATAGGAGGAAATTTACTATGGGTCGTTTAGATGGAAAAGTCTGCATTATCACCGGTGGCAACTCCGGTGTCGGAGCTTGCACTGCCGAGCTCTTTGCCAAAGAAGGCGCTAAAGTTGTTATCACTGCGAGAAGAGAAGCTCAGTTAAAGGAAGTTTGCGATAAGATCAAAGCTGCTGGCGGAGAGTGCTTAGCGATCTCCACTGATGTCAGCAAAGTTGAACAAGTCAACGCCATGGTCGAGAAAGTCATCGAGACATTTGGAAGAGTTGATGTCTTAGTCAACAACGCCGGTGTCTTAGAAGCTGGTTTAAAGCCGGTCGATCGTTGCTTAGATGAAGATGTTGATCGTGTTATCGACATCAACACCAAGGGAACTCTCTACTGCACCAGAGCTGTCTTACAGGATATGGTTAAGAGAGGTGCTGGTTCTATTGTCAACCTTGACTCTGTCGCTGGTCATCACGGCTGTGGTGGCGCTGCTTACGTCACCTCCAAAGCTGCTGTCATCGGTCTCACCAAGCACACTGCCTTACGTTTTGCTGGCAAGGGTATCCGCTGCAACTCTGTCTGCCCCTCTACCATCATCACTCCGATGACCATGACTACCGATCCTAGAACGTTAGATCCGGATATGATGGGACAGATGGCAAAGCACGCTGACTTAAAGGTCCAGCCCTGCATGCCGATCGATGTCGCTAATGTTTTGCTCTTCTTAGCTTCTGATGAGTCTAGAGCAATCACCGGTCAGGTCATTGTCTCTGACTTCGGTTCTACTCTCTAAATCATTTTATTTATAAGCTGTCAGCCTCCGCCTGGCGGCTTTTTGTTTTCAACAAAAAACGGAGTTTGTTCTCCGCTTTTAACATTCGATCAAACAATTTTTATAAACTGACATTGAAGTCAATCTTACCATCCTGGCCCTCTTGTTCAAATTCAACGATAACATAGACTTTCGAGGAAGTGATCGCTTCGCTAGAAGAATTGATTTCTTCCCCTTCATGCAATTCAAAGAGGACTTTCTTCTCATCCTGGTAGTCATAATAGATGATGGCATCTCCAGCTCCTAAGGTGGCGGTATAAGAGATTTTTTCATTGTCACATTTCAGTTTAAAGACCATTCTTCCTTTAAAAGTAGAAAAGTGCATGGTCGCTTTTTTTGCGAAGTTGTTATGGACAAACAGCGTCGCAGTATAGGTGGAGGAATATTTTCCACATCCTGTCAATAACAGTAGAGATGACATCCATAATAAAGAAGTGTTCTTTTTCATATTTTCATTTGATCAAAAGAGTGTCAAAGATCTGATGATTTCCTTTTTTCTGTTGGCAAGATAAGAGGAAGCGATAGACTTTCTGATCCTCATCTAGGAGGAAAAGAGAATATTCTTTCTTCTCCGGAGGATAGATAAGCAAAGCGACACCGATGCTGATTTCGTTTTTCTTTTCATCCAAGACTCTAAAGCCCACAAGATCCACTTTATATTCTTTACGAGCGCTGAAGAGTTGTTCTTTCCCTTTCTTATCAAGAAGGTGATATTGTCTATTCACCTGAGCGCCTGTAAGCAGGTCTCCGTAGAGGTATTCGCTTTGAAAATCTTTGGAATTTTTGGGTTTGAAAAGCTTCTGCTCTCCTTCATATCTCATCCAAAGATAATCGAGAAGATGCTCGATTGAATAAAGGTTTGTGGTGGTCTCAAACTGTTGATTCTCTTCCATGGTTTTCTCCAGTTTTCTATTATATGGAATTTTTTCTTCCTTTTTAAAACATATGCTCAACTTTTCGTTCTATTTCCTCATTTTGTGATAAAAATTTTCTCCTTACTCAGTTCTATAAGACAAAACAACAAAGAAAAAAGAATCTCTCAGAATCGTAAAGCATTGAGCATCATTTCCTTTTTTTCAAAAAAAGAGTACTATAATTTTGGAGAGGTAAAACAGAATGAAAACATTGAAATTAAAAGAAAATTTATACTATGTCGGTGTCATTGATCACGAATTAAAAGTCTTCGATGCTATCATGCCTTTAACCTATGGCACTTCTTATAACTCTTATTTGTTGAAAACAGAAGAAGGCGGAGTTCTCTTTGAAGGAAGCAAAGCTTTTTTTGAAGAGGAGTATTTAGCAAATATTGAATCCATTCTTCCGCTCTCTGAGATCAAATACTTAGTTGTCGCTCACACAGAACCTGATCACAGCGGTGCGATTGAAGCGCTCTTAAAGAAAAATCCGGAGATCACGCTCGTCTTATCCCCGGCAGCGAACAACAACATGAAGAACATCTTAAAATTCCCGTTCAAGAGCATGGTTGTCACCCCTTCAAAAGAACTCAAGGTCGGACAGTACACCCTTTCCTTTGTCTCTGGTCTTTTCCTCCACTGGCCTGATGTCTTATTCACCTACATCAAAGAAGAGAAAGCGTTAGTCACCTGCGATGGCTTTGGCACTCATTATGCTTTTGATAATATCCTCTTATCAAAAGTTAATAACCGCAAAGAATATCGTGAATCTTTTGATTATTACTTTGACTGCATCATGTCTCCCTTTGCCGCTCACTGCATCCAAGCCTGTGACAGAGTGAGAAAGCTTGATCTTGAGATGCTCTTAGTCGGACATGGACCTGTCGTTGACTGTGATGTTAATGAAGTGATCGACGCTTTTGAAGAAGATGCAAAGAAACATCTTGTCACTTCAAATCCCGCTGAAGTCACGCTTGTCTACGCCTCTTGCTACGGATACACCAAACAGATGGCATTTGCTTTAGAAAAAGACCTCAAAGAAGCAGGAAAGACAGTCCACGCCTTTGAGATTGATGCGCTAAACTTCCAAGCCTTAAAGCCGGAAATTTTGCAAGCGATGCAGTCTTCCTCCATGATTCTCTTTGGTTCCCCGACCGTCGTTAACGATGCGCTTGAGCCGTTCTATGACCTTCTCCTTTCTAAGACTGTCACGTTCTATCAGAACAAGAGATTCGCTGCATTTGGAGACTTCGGATGGAGCGGAGAAGCCACAAAGAACTTAACTGCCTTTGCAGAGCTTCGCAAAATGAAGACAAGCGAACCCTTTGCCTACGCCTTCAAGGTAGATGAAGCTGGCTTTGAAAAGCTTCATGAGTGGTTAAAAGCCTTATAAAAACAAAACAAGCTTCTGAAATAGGCGATTTTTTAACACAATCAATTTCTATTAAAACTAGCAATTAAAAAACTCCAAAATTGGAGTTTTTTAATTTGTTAGAGTTCTACAGACTGTAAATAGATGAGTTCATTATTGATCTGAATAATGATAGCTACAAGAAATAATAGAAATAGTATTGTTTTCAACTTTATATATTAATCTATCTTTATAATTTATTCGTCTACTATAAAATCCTATTAAATCACCAGTTAATGGCTCAGGTTTACCTATTCCGTCACTAGCGCCATTTCTAGAAATATCTTTAAGTAATTCATTTATTCTTTTGCGAGTCTTTTTATCATTTTCTTGCCAAAAATTATAATCTTCCCAAGCATTAGGTGTGAATAAATAATTCATTATTTATTCCTCGTCAATCAATTGATGTACTGTTGCTTTGCCAGATTCTAATTGCTTCTTGGATTCCATTAACCAATCGTAGTTTGCTTTGTCTTTCAATAAATATGCATTTTCAAGAAGATTGTTATACGCTTCTTCAGAAATAATGACGACATTTTTATCTTTTCTTGTAACGATAATTGTTTCAAAATCATTAGTAGCTTTATCCATATATGTTTTCAAGTTTTCTCTTACTTGACTATAATTAACTGCTATCATATGCAACCCTCCTTAGCCTATACAAATTATATCGTACAATTTATTGTACGTTAATAGCTATTCTATTTAAATTGTTTATTTGTTGTTAACAAAGTAAAAACCATATTAGAATTCATAAAGTTATTAATATTTGCAAATTTACCCTCGCTATCACTAGTGCACTAATGTGCGTTTATTTTAAGGAATAATAGAGACTATTACTTTTATCGCCTACTATAGACCTTTTCCCCCAAAAAATTATGATGATATTTGGAGATTTATCACCTAACTTATTTACAAATCACCAAAAATAATGTAAATTTTAGGTGATATTCAACTAGGTAGGTGATTCTATGAAAAATTTTGATTATTCACTGTTAAGAACGAGAACCTTTGATAGAGAAGTTATCAACTATATCGGGTTAATTCATGAGTTCAAAGGAAGGCAACAATTATACTTGGAACAAAAACCGCAAGAACTTGAGACATTAGTTGAAATCGCCAAAATACAAAGCACCGAATCTTCAAACGCAATCGAAGGTATTGCTACTACAAAAGCAAGACTAAAAAGTTTGATGGCAGATAAAACAACCCCTAGAGACCGAGGAGAAAAAGAAATAAAAGGATATAGGCATGTTTTGAATGTACTTCATGAAAATTTTGATTATGTACCTATTAGAAAGAACTACATTCTCCAATTGCACAAGATGCTTTATCAATTCACTGAAGAAAGATTCGGAGGCAGGTTCAAGGACACACCTAATGAAATAGACATGGTATATCCAGATGGAAGAGCTGTTCTTCTGTTTAAACCTTTGGAACCTTTTGAAACACCATATGCAGTAGAAAGAATATGTGAAGAATATGATAAAGCAATAAACACATATGGAATTGATCCATTGATAGCGATTCCTGTGTTCATTCTCGATTTTCTTTGCATTCACCCATTTAATGATGGAAATGGAAGAATGAGTAGACTCCTTACTACATTGCTTCTTTATAAAAGTGATTTTGTAATCGGAAGATACATTTCCCTTGAAAAGAAAATTGAAATGACAAAAAATGAGTATTATATCGCCTTACAGGAGTCATCACAAAACTGGTACGAAGAGAAGAATGATGACACACCATTCATAAAATACATTCTGGGCATTATTTTAGCAGCATATAGAGACTTTGAAGAAAGAGTCAATATGGTAGGCAAAAAGATGTCAGCAAAAGACATGGT
>JALFLX010000084.1 GCA_022774485.1 Bacilli bacterium | reverse complement strand
TCCTCCATCTCTTCGCGAGAGCCAGAGAAGATAGAGAATCCTTCATAGACAAGTTCGAGGTTTAAGTTTCTGAAGTCATCTTTGGTCGGGTTTTCCTTATCGGTATACCAGACATAAGCTAAGGTTCTCTGATAGCCGTCTAAATCAGCAACAGCGACTTTGCCAGTCTTGGCGCAGCCAGCAGACTGAACGATGACGTGCTTCGCGCTCTTTAATTTCTCTTTGTTGAAGTTAGAAGCAGATTTACCCCACTCTTCAATCTCAGAGGTGGATTCCGGAGTATCGACTGCTAAATAACGAACTTTGACGGTGTAAAGGCCGTTATAGGAGGTGAAGGAAGTGGTGTCGCCATCGACATAGTTGGTGAAGACTTCTTTCTCACCGCCGACAGGATAGTCGGATGTGGTGAGCATTCGCTCAACACCATCGACATTCATATCGCAGCAGTCTTCTGCGAAGTCGGTGGATCCTTTTTTCTTCATAACCTTTTCAAAGAGGTCGTCGTCGAGGTTGATTTTGGTCTGACCGACAATGTCGAAGTCTTCAATCGGTTCTGTGGCAGGAGCAGTCTCGACTGGTTCTGTTTTTTGAGGTTCGGTGATAGGAGCTTCTGAGGGTTGACCACAGGAAGCTAAGAAGAGGATGCTAAGAAGCGGAAGAATCACTTTCTTTTTCATGTTTTCTATTCTCCGTTTTACTTGGCAGATCTGATGTAGTTGATGCATTCAGTCCAAGCTTTGATTAAGGCGCTAGAGACTTTGTCGCTAGAGGAACCCTTGAAGCTTTGAGCGTAAGAAAGAACCTTTCCGATCTCTGTTCTCGCTTTCGAGGAGCCGACAAAGACAGGAGAAGTGATGTAATTATCTTTGATGGTAGCAGTTAACGCAGGGATACGATACGCGAGCTCTTTTTCTTCGTCATCCTTACCATCTTCGGTTTTTCCTTGAGCGGTCCAATTCTTATAATTATCGGTCTCATAAGAAGCTTTTCTGACAGGGTCATAGGAGTTTTCAAGCGCTAAGGCAGCATTGAGTTCCGGATCGGAGACAAATTTAGAATAGAACTCCCAAGCGGCAGCTTCTTTGGCGGGATCTTTGGTATCGAAGAAGCAGAGAGAAGGACCTTGCATGATGTATTTGGCGTTATTCTTTCCCTGATAGGCAGGAACTGCATAAAGGGAACAGGTGAAATCGCTAGTAGTAGAACCCTTCGGATCGTTGTAGGCAGAGCCGCCGGTGGAACCGATGGTGATCATTGCTTTCTTCTTTAAGAAGAGGTCAGAGGAATAGGAGCCGTAGGAGCCTTGAGTTGCCAAAGCACCGCTGTTGATAAGATCCATCAACTCTGCGCCAAAGGCGACTAAATCAGCGTTTGGAGTACCTTTGGTATCGACGAATTTGAAATGCTCTTCACCGGTGCCAGTTGCGGAGGTATAAGAGATATTTCTCTGAGCCATCTGAGAGATGAATAAGTTCGCATCAGAGTCATAACCTAAGGCGTGGAAGTCAGAACCAGCTGCTGTTCCTTTTTCCGCCTGAACTTGAGAGGCGACATAGGTCAAAGTATCCCAATCCCAAGTAGAGGGATCACCGATGACTGCTCCATAAGAGCCATGAGTGTCATTTTTGTGCTCTTTGTAGAAAGTCGTAGACTGGAACATCTCTTTATTGATGTACATGGCTTCGGTGGACTTGTAAAGCGGGACAGACCAGGTGCCTTCATACTGATAGCCTTTACCTTCCTGATAATACATATCGACAAAGGTCTCAGGGTGGAAATCAGCGTCGTTGTTGATGAAAGAGTCGAGATTTAAGATTTTAGATTTTTCAACACCGCCAGTTCCCATGTATTCGGAGAAGGAATCGGGATAACCCATGGTGATAGAGGGGACAAAACCAGCTTGGAGTTTGGTCTTGACCGCGTCGTGAAGATCGTCATAGGAACCGGAGAGCTTCTCAGGGACAATCTGATAACCATCCGTGTCCTTATGAGCTTCGTTGAAGGCGGTGATGATGCGGTTGAGGTTTCTCATCTTGTCGTGGCCGATGCAGTGCCAGAACGAGATGGTCTTGTCTTTAGAAACGTTAGATGGTTCTGTTTTACCACCATCTCCTCCTTCAGAGGAACCAGGGTTTCCGCCGCAGGCGACAAGGGAGAGCGAACCTAAGAACAGAAGAGAGGCTTTGAGGATTTTGTTTTTCATAAGCGTTTTTTCTATACTCCTTTAACTATTATGAACATCAACCTTTGATACCGGCGCGAGAGACACCGCGCATGATATATTTTCTGAAACAGATGAAGACGAGGAGGAGCGGGACAGTGACGCAGACAACCGCAGCCATCTGACGTCCGTATTCATCGAAGTTTGTACCGGTCTGGAACGAATCTCTTAAACCGTTGGAGACGAGTTTGAATTCATCGTGGCCACCGGCGACTAAGTTCGGCCAGATGTAAGAGTTCCAAGATCCCATGAGCTTGAGGATGAAGATGGTGACAAGTGAAGGCATCGCAAGCGGGACCATGACTTTCCACAGATACTGCCAATCGCTCTTTCCATCGACTTTCGCAGCGAGGTAAAGCTCGTTTGGAATCTGCATGAAGTTCTGTCTCAACAAATAGATGTAGAAGACAGAGACCATGAAAGGGACAATCATGGCGATATAGGCGCCAGCTCTCGTGCCGTTTGTCCATCCTAAGTTCGAGACAGTGACATAGTTTGTGACGACCATCATCTCGCCAGGAATCATCATGGTGGAGAGAAGTAAGGCGAAGATGAGATTCTTTCCTTTGAACTGAAGTCTTGCAAAGGCGAAAGCGGCGAAGATACAGGTGAAGAGAGTACCGATTGTGGAGAAGAGACCGACAATTAACGTGTTGGTGACATAGGTGCCGAAGTCGAATCTCTGGTTCAAGGTGGCGTAGTTGTTGACGAAGTTGATCGGCCAGAAGGTCTGAACTCCTTCTAAACCAGGTAAGTATCCGCGGATTTCATCACCGGATTTAAAGGAGGTGATGATCATCCAGTAGAACGGGAAGATGAACAACAGGGCGACGACAAGCAAGAAGAGGTAGGAGAGAATCAAGGAGAAGATGTGGTTGACAGTGGAGATTCTCTGTTTGGTCTTAGTGGATTGTCCTTCGCTTTTGATGACAAGTGTCAATCCTCTCGTGTCGGAGATTAACGGGCGCTCAGGCTGCTTTTCGCGAAAGGATTGAGCCGTGCTCGCCTCCTTTCCTAAAAGGGCTTTTCTTTTGAGATCTCTCTCACGGATGATAGCATCGCGTTCTTTTTGGCTCGGGAGCGGGAGTGTTCCGGTCTCATCGAAGAGTTCAGAATCTTCTCTCTTCGCGTTGTCGATGAACTTGCTGGAGTCGGAATACTGTTTGTCAGAGACGCTGTTTTTACGGTTTAACAAGACAGTGCCTTGAGATTTTTCTCTGTGCTCAGGAAGCGTATCTTGATCTTTAGAAAGTCCAGCGGTGTGTTTCTCTGCCATCAGGCCATAGATGAAGTCAGCAGAGTCTGAATAATCTTTGGTGTCCTGAACTTCTTTTTCTTTGTAAAGGTCATTTAAGAACTTCGCGGATTCTGAATAATTCTTATCTTCTTCTTGGATGATGCTCTGAAGCGGAGTGCCTTCGGTCACTTTCTTCGTGAGACCATTGGATTCCGAGTAATTGTCTAGAGGTATTTCCTTCTTGAGAGGAGTTCCCTTTTCCATCTTCTCGATTAAGAGAGATGACTCGGAAAAATATTTCTTTTCGTTATCGTTTTTCATCAGTAATGAACCCTCTTCTTTGATACGATTTTCTGCAGCGCGGTGAAGAACATGATGATAATGAGCAAGAGGACGGCGCCGGCAGCTGCAAATTGGAGGCCGGTCGGATTGTCGATGTAATCGTAGATGTAGTAGGCGACTGTTTTCATCGTGCCAAATCCGCCTTGGAACTGTCCGCCCGTTGTTCCGAACAACGCGACGACAGAAGTGTATTCTTTAAATCCGCCGATGAGAGAAGTGATGAAGATGTAGAGGATCTGCGGGGAGAGAAGAGGAACTGTGACTTTTCTCACCATCTTGAAGCGGGATGCGCCATCGATCTTGGCAGCATCGTAATACTGTCCATCGATGTTCTGTAAGCCGCCGACAAAGATCAAAATCTTATAGGGCAAGGAGTGCCAGACGATGTAGACACAGAGGACGAAGAATGCTGTCCAGTAGTTGGGGAGTACGCCGTTTTCCGGGAACAGCCATTTGACATTTGAATTGAAGATGAAGTTGATCAGACCATGGTTATCAAAGAGAACGGAGAAGACCATACCGATTGCGATGGCGTTAGTGACATAGGGCATGAAGAAGATGGTCTGGAAGATTTTTTTAAGGAATTTGATTGAATTTAAGACAATGGCGATTGCTAAGGCTAAGAAGATTGAGAGGGGGACAGTGACAAAGGTGATGAGCAGTGTGTTAGGAAGCGCCTCTTTTAAGAAGACCTCGTCGTAGATCACGAAGCCTCCTGCGGTCTCAAAGGAAGGCTTCAACATCAGAATTTCTAAATAGTTATCAAAGGTGAATCCATCGTTTGCGCCAGTCAAGGTGTTGTAGTTTTTTAAGAAAGAGATGCCGATGGTGTTGATGATCGGATAGAAAGTGAACACCGCCATCAGGATCAAGACTGGAGATAGATAGAGCCACGCTTTCCAGTTATTCTTGCTTTCCATCAGAATTCAATTCTTTCTTCGCTTTCATGGTCGAACAAGAAGACCTTGTTCAGACGGAGAGAGAGAGCGAACGGACCGACATCAACCTTGACATCGCTGTCGATGATGACTTTGACCTGTTCTCCAGTCATAGAGCCGTGTTCAGCGATTAAGGATTTATCTCTACCTTGGGTGATGATTTCTTTCACGTTGATGGTGAAGACATTCTTTCCGTTGGCAGGTAAGAAGCCTTCCGGACGAATTGCGACATAGATGTCTTTATCCTCGGTGAGTTTCTCACTCTCAAGGATGCACTCCGTTCCTAAATAGACTTTGTGATCTTTGATTTTACCTTCAAAAACGTTGATTGGAGGAACACCTAAGAACTTCGCGACGAAGAGATTCTTCGGGTTGTCATACATGGCCTGCGGATGATCTTTCTGCATCTCGACACCATCTTTCATGACGACGATGTCATCGCAGATAGACATCGCTTCGTCCTGGTCGTGAGTGACGAAGACAGTTGTGATCTTTGTCTCCTGTTGAATTCTTCTGATCTCTTCACGAGTTTGAATTCTCAAACGGGCATCTAAGTTAGAAAGAGGTTCATCTAACAAGAGAACTTTCGGTTTCTTAACTAAGGCTCTTGCGATTGCAACACGCTGCTGCTGACCGCCAGAGAGTTCAGAGGGTTTTCTCGCGAGGTATTCTGAGATCATAACAAGTCGAGAAGCCTCTTGGACAAGAGCGTCGATTTCATCTTTGCGGAGAGTTCTCTTCACTTGAATCCTCTGACCATTCTCATCGAGGAGGAAGCCTTCCTCATCGACTTTCTTATTCTTCTTGGCAAGAGAGTCAAGAATCTTCTGTTCCTGAGCGTTTAAGGATTCGATCTCTTTATCGACTGTCGCCTGAAGATCTTTTGCAGTGTGCAGTTTCAGCTTGAAAAGATAAGAGGCGATAGAAGTGATCGTCTTAAATTTTGCGATCAATTTTTGAATTGCAAGTTCTTTGGAGATTTTATTTTTGTATAAAGCGTGCTTGATGATGTCGACAATCTCCTCCGCGTGAGATAAGAGCTCTCTCTTATGACGGACTGCGATCAATTTGTGGCATTTTTCCTCTGTGAGAACTTTTAAGTTTGTAAGCGGGAATGCGACATTATCGTAGACAGTGAGGTGAGGATAAAGAGCGTAGTTTTGGAAAACTAAGCCGATACCTCTCTTCTCCGGGGAGAGATGAGTGACCTCCTCATCGCCGAACCAGATTTCGCCATCAGTAGGCTGTTTCAGACCAGCGATCATGTACAGAGTCGTGGATTTTCCACATCCAGAAGGTCCTAATAATCCGATAAGTTCACCATCTTTGACCTGAATGTTAAGGTCGTTGACAGCGATGGTATCCGGCATGTTCTTTTTGGCATCGCCGGGGAATGCCTTCGTCAAGTGCTTCAGTGTAATCTCCATAAGTTCACCTTTCCATGGTACGAAGTGAATGGCGCCGAAAGAATTAGCGCATCAAAGTCACTTCAGGAACACCCAAAGTTCGTTCTTAATTATAAAATAATTATTAGTTTTACTCAATATAGAAAAGAAAACTTAACAGAAAGGTTGAAAAATAAGGCAAAAAGCCTATCGCGTCATCTCAAAATCCCGATTTTCAATGCTGGCTTTTTTGCTTTCTTCTGTCCGGGCAAGATATTCTGCATAGTCGAGATAGATGTCTTTATCTTTGGTAGAGACAACATAAGTTCCACTCATGTAATCAAAGAAATCCTGCCCTGTTTTTGAAAATGTCATCATCGTGAGAGACACTAGCCACGGGATTCCAAAGGTGAAAATCGTCAACCAATATCCGATCAGAAGCAAAAGGGCATTTCTAAAGACCAGTGTCTTCCCTCTCACGTTTAAAGCATCTCCTCCTACGAGAGAAATTTTAAATAGATACATGCCGATTGTCTTTCTTCCTCTCTTTAGAATCAAAGGCATAATAACAAAAGAGAGTGCAAATCCGACACTCATTGATAAGACAATCTCAATCACAGAGATTCTAACAATCAAATTCGAAAGGTCTGCAAAGCGAACATTATGAGATAGAGCGGCAGAAGCATAGTTCTCAAACTCTTTCTGATAAAACGAATAATAGACATCATCCGAGAAATCTTTTTCGACATAAGAGCCGGAAATCAGTTGGAAGAGAAGCTCTCCTTTCTCATTGACCGCTTCACTTTTTCTCTTCTGATAACTTTGATAAAAGGTGTCATCCTCAAAGAAGACATCGTTATGATAAAACTCATCCAATCGAGTTGAGAGAAGTTCTTTCTTTTCTTGAATTGTCATATCGCTGCCTTCTAAAGATAATGTCCAAAGCTTTTGATTCTCATCGAATAATCCGCTCTGGTCTTGAAGCTCAATTCTCTCTTGTAATACTTCTTGATATTTTGGAACAACACTAGTCACCAAACCGCAGAGAGAGTTGATAATCATCCCGAGAAGAACAGCTAAAAACAAGTCGATGAAAAAAGAAAACACGCGCTGGTAAATGCGAGCTTTAGAATATTCTAACACCGTGTTATTCTCATTTTCCGCCATTGTTTTCCCTCTCTTGAATCATATAGAAAGAATCCTCTTTCTCTTTCAAATCCACCATCTCACAAAGAGAAGCATATTCCGACAAGGTCTGATGATTCTTGTTCACAAAGAAGAAAATAAGAGAGACGAGAAGAACAAGGAATGAGAACACCGCAAGATTCATCAAAGAGATCGGCCCTAATATCGGAATGGAGAGCATTCTCAAATTGTTGAGCATCAGCGCCATCAAAAACACCAGACAAAACTCCTCCACAAACAAGACAAGCGTGTGGATGAGATGGTTAGGGAATCTCATCTCCATCAAGTCTGTTCTACGATACGCCATCGAATAGACCTTCATGCCTAGACTTTGTCCTCTAAAGCAAAGAAGCAAAACAACATGGACAAGCAAGAATCCAACAAGATACGCTAAGAACAAAAATAGAGCATCGAGCTGGTAAGACAAAGAAAAGGCATTTTTAAACTGCTCGTAAGCTTTCTTGTAAGGAACATAGTGATTCTCTACTTCCGCGACACCCTCTCTGATCGCAGTCTCATAAGAAGAGACAAGATTCTCATATTCCTCTTTTCCCGCTTCTCCTTGATAAGCGAAATAATCGAGGAGGCGAGTCGTAGATTCACGGTTCAACAATAAAACATCTTTTTCTTTATCAAAAGAGTCACTTACATAATTTGAACACTTATTTAAAAAGAATTTATCATAGAGATCAGGAAATGAATAATCACTGATAGTCTCATCATAAAAACTTGCATTTTTCTTACGGAACACCAAGAAATAGGAGCGGATATCATCGTTTGGATAATAAGAAGAAAGAGAATAAGTTAAGCATTCCTCTTCTTTCACGGGAAGAATTTCTTTCTTCCCATCCTTAAGCTGATAATAATCGATTCCTAAGGTGAGACAAGATGTTTTCACTAAGCTCTTCACATAATTCTGAGCGCCAGTTTTTAACGGGACAAGTCTTCCGTTCTCTCCTCTTTTCTGGAGATGAGTCTCTTCGATAATCGAAGTGACTTCTTCACTTTTTTCCTGAAGAGTCTGATTGTTCTTTGCTGTGATTGGCAAGGCGTTTACAATCGGTTGGCAAACAAAAGCATAAAGAGAAAAAGAGACGATGAAAACAAGGAAAAAATCGATGAAGAGCTGTACGACTCTTCTTCCGAGTTTTGCTTTCTTACAGGTCGATACATCGACAAGATCTATCTGTGAAATCATGAGACTATTATATCAAAAACAGCATTTCTTCTATAGTGACAATCCCTGCTTATCGTATCATATCCTACACAAACTCACAAAAATACTAAATTTAGTAAAATTGTGAGTTCTTTTACAGGCAACGGATCGGATAAGCGTATATACCCGCTTCAATCCGAACAGGATCATCGGTAAGACAGATAACACAGCCGCCTTTTTGATCGTACTTACTCCCTTTAAGCTGAGAGAAACTTTTTACTGCAGCTTTCGAAATATTCTTCCCCGCTTTGCATTCAATCAAATTCAATTCTCCATCTCTTAACAAAATCAAATCGATTTCATTCTGGTTGTTGTCTCGATAAAAGAATAGTTTCGAATCAATCTCTTCCCCAGCATTCAGATATCCTTTCCGAATCTCATTATGAATATAAGTTTCAATCATTCTACCTTTGAACGACGATTGCTTTAACGCTTTCACTGAGTCGATCCCTAAAAGGAAACATGCTAATCCAGTATCGTTGACATACAGTTTTTTTCGTTTTACGATTCGTTTGTTGATAGAATCTTCATAATAGGAAGGAAGTAGAGAAATCAAATCGCTTGTAAGCAGGATCGATACCCAGCTGACCACAGTGTTCTTATCGACACCGATTGTCTTTGCGATGTTATCAGCGATAAATTCTTCTCCTGTCAGAGAAGCGATCACTTTAATGAAGTTTTCAAACTTCATCTGATCTCTCAAGTTGATCAGTTGAGAAACATCCCTTTCCACATAGGTTTTCACATAATTGGAATAGAAATTTTTAATCGGCATTCCTTCAATTTCCCACCTCGCTGGATAAAACCCACGCAAGATAGAATCATATAATTCCTCTTCAGAAAGACTTCTCTCCTCTGAGAGTTTTGATAATATTTCAGCTTCCACTTCAAAGACATGGGAAGAATAGTTTCTGATCTCTGCTTGAGAGAGAGGAGGAAGCTCGATGATTCCAACTCTTCCAGATAAAGATTCACTCACTCCTTTCATCAAACGGTATTTTTGAGAACCGGTAAGAAGATACATGCCATTTGCAGCGATACTTCCTTGTTCTCTTCTTATTTTATTGACACTCGCTTCTATCTCAAGAAAAAGTTCAGGAACTCGTTGAATCTCGTCGAAAATAACAGGAGCAGGATGATTTTTCAAAAACAGTTTCGGATTCTCTTTTGCTTCTTTCATCAGATCGGTGTCATCAAAAGAGAAGTAAGTATAACCATGCTTCTTCTCAATCATCGTGACAAGGGTTGTTTTACCGACTTGTCTTGCTCCGGTGATCAATGTAACTGGATATTCTGAGATCGTTTTCTCCACATAGGGAAGAATCTGCCTTTGTATCAACATCATGAGTTCCTCTTTTGTTTATTATAACACAAACTCACAAAAATACTAAATTTAGTAAAATTGTGAGTTTCATAAATTAACACCACAACAAAAGAGCCTCCTCCCGAAGGAAGAAGCTCTTGGTCAATCGTTTTGATTCAATGCTGGATTTTGATGTTTTGAATCACGTTTCGATAGAATTTGATTCGGATGTTTGCCGTGATAAGCTTCACCAGTCCGAATGTGATTCCGAACAAGGAGAACGCAAGACAGAGCATCGAGCAAATAAATTCAATCGAAGTCGGTTGGAAGACACGTTCACGGATCGGGTTGAACTTAAAGGATAGGAAGAAGAAGAGCACTGCGATCACCAAGAAGATCAAACCGAGCACAAGAAAGACTAAGCCAGAATTTTTTCTGTCCGTCTCTACTGTGATGTGATTGTGCGCGTTCTGGTGAATGAGATGAACATCCTTCACTGTCTTGTTGTCCAAGCAGTTGTCATAGAGGCAATGAGGACAGACAAGAGAATCATGATCATCAAATTGTTTACCGCAGGAGATACAAACCCGTTTCATCTTGTGTGATTTTTTACTTAGTGACAGATTCGAACGCTTCCTGGAACTTGGTGTTGACTAAAGTGGCGATCTCATCATCAGTCTTAGCAGCCCGATCGTTGAAGACATCGTTTAAGAGGTTACCGACAGCAATTCTGATATCAGCAGAGCCGACGAAAGCATCAGACATGTAGTAGTTGTTCTTAGAAGCGTAAGTCTCGTTGAGCTTTAAGGCCTGACCGGTGTAATCAGAATTCTTAGCAGAGTACTTGGATTCAGCAGTAGCAGTGTTGACCGCAGAAGTGAGTTTCTTAACATCCTCAGTCTGATAAGAAGAAGCACGAAGCGGGAAGTAAGCAGTGTTAACCGCTAATTTTGCAGAATTCTCAGTGTTGGTGAGGAACTTGTAGAACTTGAAAGCAGCTTCATTGACCGCAGTATCTTTGTTGCGGAAGAAGGTTAAGGACGGACCCTGAGAGATGACCTTAGCATCATCAGCCTTGGTTCCAGCAGCCCAGTTGACATTGTGGTTAAGCTGAGCCTGGAAACCGCCGTCAGTGGCGAAGTAACGAGCACCAGCAGTGGAAGAAACACACATGAAAATCTTACCAGCGACAACCATGTTGGAAGAATATTCATGGTAACCCTTGGAGGCGTTGGTGATCGGAAGCTGGTTCTGAGTGGCGATTAAGCCTTCGTTGTTCCACTTCTTGAGCTGGATGACAACATCCTTAGCAGCCTGAGTGTTCCACTTGATCTTGGAACCTAAGGTAGCAGCAGAACCATCAGTGTATTCAGCAGTAGAGTTCTCCATCATGGTGATGAACATATTTTCAGTGGAATCCCAGCAGAACGGAACAGCCTTGAAGTAGCCATCTTCATCTCTCTGTTCAGCGAAGACTTCAGGATAATCAGCCTTCATCTTTCTGGCGAGTTCAGCAACTTCAAACATGTTCTGAGGAACGGTATAAGCAGCCTTGCTCTCAGCAGCGACAGGAGCAGTGTAAACATTGACAGTTTTACCATCGCTTTCTTTGGTAGTAGTGGTGCCAGACTCACCAGCGCCGACCTTGTCAAAGACAGTCTTGTTAACGACTAAGGTCTCAGCAGACTTAGAGTAGGGTAAAGAATAATATTTGCCGTTGAAGCAGCCTTTTTCGATATCGAGATAGTTCTTGTTGAAGTCAGAATCTTTCTCTAACTCCTTGGCAAACTCACTCATATCATAGGAGACTTCAGCATCGACATAGGTGGCAACATTGTCCTGATAAGTGGAAGCGATGGTCGGGATGTTTCCGGTATCGATACCAGCTTTAACAGCCTTCGCGATATCGTTATAGCTTCCCTGATAAGCAGTGGTGATTTTGATGTGCGGATTCTCAGCCTCAAAAGCGGCGATTAAATCCTTAGCATAATAATACTCGCGATAGGTGCTGCTTTTTCTGGCTTCTTCTTCTTTGGCACCTTCTTCAGGAACCTGATAGTTGTTCCACCAGATGACTTCGACATCGTGTTCTTCGACGGATTCGGATCCTTTGCCTCCGCAGCCGACTAACGCAAACGTAGAGAGCAATAAGATGAGACTTTTCTTCATTAACTTCATGTTGTTGTTTTCCCCCTTTATAAAGTTAACCGATATTACCACTTCAAAATCAACCTTTGATACCGGCTCTTCCGGTACCTTTCATGATATATTTTCTGAAGATGATAAACAAAATTAATAACGGAACGACAGTCAAGGTCGAAGCGACCATCTGCCAGGAATACTGGGTGATCTTGATGCCGTTTGGATCTTCAAGCATCAAAGCTTCTGTTCCACGGATTGCGACAGAAATCAACCAATACTTATCCGGATTTCTAGAAGCAGAGGTTGCAATCTGAGGCCATACATAAGCGTTCCAAGAACCGATGATGGAGAGAATGGTGATAGTGATTAAAGTCGGAGCAGCTAAGGGAACCATCACTTTCCAAAGATATTCCCAATCGGATTTTCCATCGACTTTGCTGGCGAGATAAAGCTCGTTTGGTATCTGTTTGAAGTTTTGACGCAAGAGATAGATGTAGAAGACAGATGCGATAAACGGAGCAACCATGACAAAATATGCTTGCAATCTCGTCTGATCAACAGAGATCATACCGAGATTTGACATAGTGTTATAGTTAGTGATGACCATCATCTCACCAGGGATCATCATCGTGGCTAAGAAGATGGTGAAGAGGAACTCTCTTCCTTTAAACTCAAGTCGAGCGAAGGCGAAGGCGGAGAAAATGGTGACAAGGAGCATCAAAGCAGTAGTGGAAATAGCAACGATCAAAGTATTTCCGATATAGGCGAAATAATCGAATCGAGCTAAGGTGTTCTGATAGTTGTCAGCGATGTTTTGGAAGAAAGAGCCAGAGACCGGCCAGAATTTGCCGGAGATCAAGTCAGCTTCTTGCATGAAGGAACCGATGATCATGTAATAGAACGGGAGGATGACAATAAAGGCAGCGAAGATTAAAAACGCATACGTGATCACAAGACCAGTGATGTGAAGAACCTTATCAATCTTCGCTCTGGTGTTGACATCGAGGCGGTTTCCTCTAGTGACAATATTGAGATGTGTCGTGATATGAGCAGGTCTATTCATAATCAATACACCACCTTTTTCTTGCTGACTTGCATCTGAACGAGCGTGATTAACATGATGATGACAAAGAGGATAACGGCTGCTGCAGATGCGTACTGGATTTGATTGCCGCCTTTTTGAAGCTTATCGTAGATGTAATAGACGACAGTGTACATATCCGGAACATTGGCGGAACTAGAATAATTGCGGTTTAAAAGACCGATGACCGCATTGTATTCCTTGAATGCGCCGATGAATGAAGTGACAGTAATGTATAAAATTTGAGGAGAGAGCAAAGGAAGAGTGATGTGAAGATCTGTTTTCCACTTCGGAGTGGAATCGATTTTAGCAGCGTCATAATACTGCTGATCTATTCCCTGAAGTCCGGAAGTGAAGATTAATATCTTATAAGGTAATGCGTTCCAAACGATGTAGAGACAAAGGACAAACATACAAGTTCCCCATGTCGATCCATTCGGACTGACCCACTTCGTCGCAAGGTTAAAAATCTTATTGATGATACCCGCAGGCTGGAACAAAGTAGCAAAGACCATACCGACCGCGATAACATTGGTGACATAAGGCATAAA
>JALFLX010000067.1 GCA_022774485.1 Bacilli bacterium | reverse complement strand
CCACTAGCCGCTAAAGGATCAATCGGTTTAGAAAAGAGCCAGACAGAAGGAGCTAAAGAGCGGACAGCAACTGTCTGAATAACCATACCGCCCGTGGTGGAACCGATGGTCTGAGGAAGACAAAGAACTTTTCCAGTGATATCTTTCTTATAGAGATCCGGGTTGTTCTGATCTCCGACGATGACTTTCTTGCAAACAGGGCTGAGAGCGCTGCTTTGGAAGCTGGCGAGGGTGTTAAATCCGTGATGGCTCACGACTGCTTCGCCTTTGAAATTTCCTCCGAAGAGGACACGTCCTTTGAACTCTTTCATTTGCACTGCTCCTTTCCGGTGATGATTGCTAAGATCTCTTCATCTTTGTAATAACGAGCTTTGGTATACGTTCTCAATTTGTTAGAGTTGGTGATGATCGGTTTTGAACCAGCGATAGGGTTATCAAGATACATGAGCGGGCAGATATAGCTTAAGTGAGCGCCAGTCTTCAAAAACAGCGGATAAGATTCACTCTTCTTGAAGAGCTCGATGACCTTTGGAGAAGCGGTGAAGACAGTGTTGATGACAAGCTTTTCTCTGTTTTGCTCTTTCAAGGCAGCGACCATATTCTTAGTCCAATCTTCCAGCTGTTTTAAGTTGAGATGCGGGCAGCCGATAAAGGCTTTGTGAGGCTTAGCATCTTTTTTCTTCCACATGATCGGATAAGACTTGTAGACACGCTCAAGCTCCGCATCATCGATGACATATTCTTTCGCATCTTCTCTGATTAAGGATTCTCCAAGCTCCTTAGCTTCCGGTGTGATCTTGTCGATGTGATAAAGACCCACTGCGCCATTAGATGCAGTGGCCGCACCGAAATCCTTAAGATAGGCGATGGTATCCTCTGAAGGAAGCTCATCTAAATACTTGTCAAGACCGATGACATAAGGGACTTCTTCCTGAACCTTAATACCGATTGCAGAACCTAAAATCTGAGCTTCTGGTTTTTTAGTCGTTTTGACAATCACTTTCCAAGTTGCTTTTCTTCCTTCATCCGTTGTAAATCCGAAGTTTGGAACAACACCGAGAATAGAGCAAATGGTATCTAAGATACCAGAGTTACGATTGCATCTCGCGCCTAAAACAGAGTTTGCAAAGACGACAGCAGAGGATTCAGACCACGCTAAGATATCCTTATATTTCGGAGTGTTTCCGTTTTCTCTCAAGTAGCTGGTGCAAGTGAAGCCGTCCTTATCATCAAGGCCGATCTTCTCAAGCTGTGCCTCATAATCTTTCTGCTTTCCATACATAATTCCGGAGAAGACAAAACGTTCCAAAGGTCCACAGGAGACATTCTCATAATCGAGAGGTCTCGGGTCCATGGTGAAGCCTTCTTCCACCTTGCAGCCAGCGGCGATAAGCTCATCCATCAAAGGATAGACAGGCTTTAACATACTGAGGCCAAAGCTCGTGACAAAGTGAGATTTTTTATGAGTGATATCTAAGAGCTTATCCGCATGGAAGATATCGCCATAACGGACGACAACTTCCATCATTTTAGCTCTCGTTTCACCCTGCTTTCCGTCTAAGATCTCCTGCTGTTCAGGAGTCAGTGTCATCAATGGTTTATACATGTGATTAATCCTTTCAAATCTTCATGGCCGTCTCATAAGCACCCCAGATGACTGAACGCATGTTTCCGACATGTTCACAGTCGCCGACAAGGTGAATGTGTTTTTCATCTGTCTGTAAGGGAGTCGGAATATATCCGGTAGAAGTGATGACAGAGTCGCAGGGAATTGTGAAGTCTTTTCCTTCTTTATCAGTGACGACAATCTCATTTTCTCTCACCTCTTTCAACTTCGTCTCAAGGTAGACAGGGACTTTCTTCCAAGCAAAGAAGTCTCTCAGATACTGGCTATTTGCCATACAGACACCTTTTTGTCTGACTAAATCATCGAGCATCTCAACGATGATAGGTTCTTTTCCTTCTAAGAAGAGCTCATAGGCGATTTCACATCCGGTGAGACCACCGCCGATGACAGCGACTTTCTGACCAACCTCTTTTCCATCCAAATATTCGCAAGCCTCTAATGCTCTCTCAATGCCTGGGACTTTCAACGTTCTCGGTTTGCTTCCTGTCGCGATGACGTATTCATCCGCCGGGTAATCGTGGAGGTCTTTCACTTCGGTGTTGAGGTGAATTTCAATGTGAAGTTCTTCCATCTGATGGAGATAATAAGCGATCAACTCTCTAAGTTTTCCTTTGAACTGAGCTTTTGAGGCTTCAACAAAGATACCACCGAGATGATCACTCTTCTCATAGATGACCGGCTCATGACCCTCGAGTTTTAAGACTCTAGCTACTTCCATACCGCCGATACCGCCGCCGACAATGACAACTTTCTTCGCTTTCTTCGCTTTGACAAGGTGATGCTTGTTTGTCTGCATTGTTTCAGCATTAACAGCGCAACGAGCCATGTGAAGAGAATCGGAGAGGTCTTGATCATTGGCACTTCCTTTGTAACGGCACATGTTGAAACAACCGCTGTGGCAGCAGATACAAGGTCTGATGTCCTCCTCACGGCCTTCCATAAGCTTCGTCACCCAAGCGCCATCGGCTAAGAACGGGCGAGCGAATCCGACCGCGTCAAGTCTTCCAGCAGCGACTTCTCTCGCGCCGACTTCCGGATCCATTCTACCGGCGCAGACAATCGGAACAGTGACAGAATTCTTAATGGCTTCCACTGATTCTAAGTTGCAGTTTTCTGGCATGTAGATCGGAGGATGTGCCCAATACCAAGAATCATAAGTTCCGTTATCGCAGTTGAGCATATCGTAACCGGCATCCTGAAGATAGCGAGCTGCTTTCTTCGCCTCTTCTAAATCTCTTCCGGCTTCCTGATACTCTTCGCCCGGAAGCGCACCCTGACGGAATCCTTTGGCTTTGCTCTCGACAGAGAAACGCAAGGAGACAGGGAAATCTTCACCGCAGACACGTTTGATCTCTTTGACAATCTCGACTGGGAAACGGTAGCGATTTTCAAAGCTTCCGCCGTATTCATCTGTTCTCTTATTGATATAAGGAAGAGTGAACTGATCCAAAAGGTAACCTTCGTGGACCGCGTGAATTTCAACACCGTCGACATCGGCATCTTTTAATAGTTTTGCCGTCTTTCCAAACGCGACGATGAACTTTTGAATATCTTTGACAGTCATCGCTTTGGAGGGGACATGATCAGACCAGACATTCGGACTCTCGCTAGAAGAAGCACAGATTTTATCGAAGTTCATGAACGGTTTGCTCACAGTTCTTAAAACCGGATTTTTGTAGAGCGTCTCCATCATCGGAGAGATGGTGAAGCTTCTTCCAAAGCCTGCCGTGAGTTGAATGAAAAGCTTCGCACCGGTGGCATGGACTTCTTTCATAAACTCTTTGAGCTTGCGATACATGCCTTTCTTGCGATAGAGCCACTGGCCTAACATCGGGTTGTAGATTGGTTGAATTCCAGGCAAAATCAAACCGACATTGTTTTTTGCCTTATCCAAAATAAACTTGCTCGCCTCTTTGTCGAAATGGTTAATTTCCATCCAACCGAAGAGGGAAGTTCCTCCCATCGAAGTCATGACAATGCGGTTTTTAATCTCGACATCACGAATCTTCCAAGGGGTAAACAGCGCTTGATACTTTTCTTCCATAATTCCTCCTAATTGCTACAGATATTTTATAAAATTATGGGTGAAAATGAAATAAAACGATACGTAGCAAACATTTATGATTTGTAACTTTTTCCTTAAAGAGGAGAAAGACATTAGAAAGATAACGAATTCTTTTTCATTTTTCAAAAAAATCAAGAAAAGTGAAATTTTTCGAATGTTTTATCTTTTTCTGAAACAATATGATATCTTTTGTCTCTTTATCGCGTTTTGACAAAAAAAGAAATGAATTACGAAATCAAAAACGATGAATCTATCATTTGCTTTCAAAAGAAAGGACAGAGGTAAAGTGTATAAATTCTGGTTACCAATTTAAAGTTCACCCCAATATCATTTTTACAAACTTTGAAATTTATTTAAAAACTTGTATTATTTTTTAAAAGTTGTCAAGCAAATAAATGTTGTAAAAAACAAAAAAGCTCGGCATTGCCGAGCTACTTTGTGTTCAGTGGTGACCTGGACGGGGTTTGAACCCGTGAATGCATCCTTGAAAGGGATGTGAGTTAACCACTTCTCCACCAGGCCTTGGAAGAATGGCGCCTACTGTAGGACTCGGACCTACGACCTACCGGTTAACGGCCGGTTGCTCTACCAACTGAGCTAAGTAGGCAGCGTTAAAGAATATAACAAACCCCGGGGGGATTTGCAATATTTTTTTGTAGTTTTACGCTTTTTTTCTTTCGATCAACTCTTTGAGATCTTTGACAGTCTCGATAGACATCATCTCTTCCTGAGTGACTTCGGGAAGTTCGAACTCCTCTTCGATGTTGATGACGAGCTCAGCGGTATCTAAAGAATCTAAGCCTAACTGGTTGAGTTTGGTCTCAGGAGTAACAGCGTCAATATCAAAGCTGCGTCTCTTAATCTGCTGACAGAGAATCTCTCTCAATTTCGCATAAATATCCATAAATCAAATCCTTTCCGGGGATGTTCCCGCTCGAAATACTATATCTCAAACTCAATTAAATTGCTATATTTTGTCCGGAAAAGATATAATAATGGGGCTTTCGTTCTTTTTGTTATGAAGTACATATATTTTATTGTAAAAATCTTAGGCCGTGAAATATCGATTCCGCTTCTCCTCCTCTTCATTTTTCTCGCTGTTGCTCTTGTGTCAGCAGTGGTGATTTCTGTTGTCGCTATTTCTTATTCCTCACAAAAAGACCAGAACCATTCCGAAGAATTCAACATCCGAATTTACACTTATGATTATGCAAGAAAAAGATTCTACTGCTTTGATAAGAACGACATGTCAAATACCAAGACGTTCTCTGAAGATGAGTTCTTAAAGCAATTTCGGAGATCAGATACATATCGAATCAAGGACTGGTTAGCAAATCACATCACTCAAAAATCAACTCCTAATATTTTGCAGGTGAATATCAAAATCACCAAGAGAAAGAGGGAATATTCTTCCTTGCTCTTCTTCACTTCTATCAACAAAGAAAAACAGGTGATTCACTTTGAAAGTCAGCTATTGCCATACTTCAAACTAGAAAAGAAATCACAAGCGAACACCGGAAAGCTAGCCGGTAAATTCATCTTGAAGAACGATGAAGATTGCATTCGTTTCCTCAAAAACTCCGAAGCTGATATTCTCGGATCTATCATGTATATCAACGTATTCACAGACAAGAAAAATCCGACTGAAGAAGAGCAGAAGACCTTCTCTGAGGTCTCTCTCAACGTGAGAAGAATCATCAATCGTTACCTGACAAAGTCAAGAAAGATGTACTGTGTTAGCAACACAGAAACCATTGTGATAGACACTTCCATCGTCTCAAAACTCATGGCTATCAACATGGCGACTACCATCCAAAATGCAATTCAACAACACCTCAACTTCAACATGGCTAATATCCCCATCAACTGTGTCATCGGTGTCAGTATCGGAACACAGTATCAAGGAAATTACGTCCAAGGAAAAGAACAGGCGAAGAAGATGGCAGATGCCATGAGACAAGGCAAAGCCAAGAACGAGAAAGTTCTATTGTACGATGAGACATTCTTCTTATCCTATGAGCAAGAAAAGCTACAGAAGAAAGAAGTCAGGACCATCATCAAGAACAAGACCTATCGAATTTATTTCACACCGCTTGTCGACTTGCCTAGCGGCGAGTGCTTCCGCTACACCCTCAGCGGCATTCCCTTTGGAAGCAGCGTAGAAGACTTCAACGATATCTACGGCTTGATTCAGACAAACGATGACCTACAAAAGATCTTCTATAACGATATCTTGAACCATGTGAGTAGAGTCCACCAGAACAAGAAACAGAAATTAGAAGTCGGTTTAGAGCTTCCTTATCCCCTTATCAAGAAATTCATCCGTTTGGCGGAAAACCCAGACAAGAACATCAAATACACTCTTTTAATCCGAGAGAGCGACTTACTCGCCTTGTACGAAGATCCAAACCTCACCATGAGAAACTTCCGCGATGTTCACAAGGCAAATTACAAGTTAGGTCTCATCATCGACACCCTCTCCACCAACATGAGAACCCGTATCCTAAAGCAGATCGATTACTTCTACATACCGAACCTCTTCACCTCCGACAGCTTCGATTCCACCCAGAAGAGAACAGACCTGCAGTCGATTCGAACCGCATATTCATCCTATGGAGTTCCCTTTGTCTTTTGCGGTTTAAAGCATCGAGGTGAGATTGACTTTGGCATCATCAACGGAGGAAAAATCTTCCAGTGCGATGACATCGCCTTGCCATCCTCTCGCTTTGAGACAATCTCCCCGCAACTCATCAAGGAAATCTCATTGGAAGCGGAGAAACTCATGCCCAAAAAGCCTTCTCTCACCACTCTCTTCGAAAAGAAGAAGAGTGACACAACCAAATAAACAAAAAGGAGAAATATCAAAATGGCTGACAAAAAAGTTACCAGTATCACCAGCAAAAGCGAAAACATCACTCAGTGGTACACCGATGTCTGTTTAAAAGCAGAGCTCATGAGCTATGCTAACACCAAAGGATTTATCAATTACCGCCCCGATGGCTATGCCCTTTGGGAAGAGATTCAAAGCTATCTCAACGAGAAAATCAAAGCGGTTGGAGTCCGAAATGTCTATCTTCCCTCTCTCATCCCGATGTCGCTTCTTCAGAAAGAAAAAGATCACATCTCCGGCTTTGCTCCAGAATGTGCAGTTGTCACCAGAGGTGGAAACAAACAGCTCGCTGAAGAGATGGTCGTAAGACCCACCAGTGAAACTCTCTTCTGCGACCACTTCAAAGATATCGTCCACTCTTACAATGACCTCCCGGTAAAATACAACCAGTGGTGCTCTGTCATCCGTTGGGAGAAAACCACCCGCCCGTTCTTGCGCGGAAGTGAATTCCTCTGGCAAGAGGGACACACCCTCCACCAGGGCGAAGAAGAAGCAAGAGCATTTGCTCTCTCAATTTTAAGAATCTACAACAACATGGGAAGAGATCTCCTGGCCGTTCCTTTCCTCATGGGAAAGAAGCCGGAGAGCGAGAAATTTGCAGGTGCTGTCGACACCTACACCATCGAAGCGCTCATGCCTGATTGCCAAGCCCTCCAGTGCGGAACCACTCACTATCTCGGCACTGGTTTCTGTGAAGCTTATGGAATTAAATACCTTGGAAAAGACAACAAAATCGCCTATCCGCACTACACCTCCTGGGGTGTTTCCACCCGTCTTTTAGGTGCCCTAATCATGGTCCACGGAGATGATGAAGGCTTAGTCTTACCTCCGAAGATTGCCCCGACTCAGGTCGTGATTATCCCGATTAGAGCTGATAGCAATCCGGATGTTCTCAAGGCTTGCCGCTCTTTAGAAGAGAGCTTAAAAGCCAAGAAGATTCGTGTTCTGTTAGATGACAGCAACAAGTCACCGGGTTGGAAGTTTAGCCAGTACGAAATGAAAGGTATCCCGCTCCGCATCGAGATCGGTCCCAAAGACTTAGAGAAGGGACAGGCGATGTTAGCGAAGAGATACAACAACAGCAAAGACTTCTTACCTTTAGAAGGACTCGATGAGAAAGTCGCTGTTCTCTTAGAAGAAATCCATGAAGGCATGTATCAGAAAGCTCTCAAATTCCTCAATGATCACATCTTTGAGTGTCACAGTTATGAGGAAGTGAAAGATGTCATCGCAAATCAAAAAGGCTTTGCCAAGATGATGGTAAAATCCTCAACACAGGCAGAAGTGGAAAAGAAGATGAAAGAAGAGTTCAACGCGACTCCGAGAGTCATGCCTTTTGATCAGAGACCTTTCCAGAGCAAAGATTCCTACACAGGAGAAGAAGGCGCCGAAAATGTTGTCATCTTCGCGAGGGCATACTGATGCAAAACCTCTTCGATTCCCGCATTGAAAAGCTTCAGGCCCAGATGAGAAAAGATGGGCTGAAAGCCTATGTGATCCCGGCAACTGATCCTCATATGTCGGAGGAATGCACCGCCTATTTTGCAAGAGAGCGTTTCTATTTTTGCCCGTTCAAAGGCTCTGATGGTACCTTGCTTGTCACCTTAGATGGTTATTTTATCTATACCGATGGCCGCTTTTGGACAGAGGCAGAAGGAGATATCAAAGGCTCTTCTTGCATCCTGATGTACCAAGGAAAAGAAGGAGTTCTCTCGATTCCACAATATGTCAAACAGAACAATCTCTATCCCCTAGGCCTCGATAAAAAGCTGCTCTCCAGACAAGAGTTAGCAGCTTATTTTGCCGATGATACTCATGAGATAAGACAGGCTTCTTATCGTCACATGGTAGATGACTTACCAGAACTTCCTCACGATAAAATCTTTAAGATCGATGACTCTCTTCTCTCTACCACATTAGAAGAAAGAATTAAAAATGTCTTAGAAGACACCAAGGAACATAACGCAGACGCTCTCATCCTTCCGCTTTTAGATGACATCGCTTATGTCTTAGGATATCGCGGAAATGACATCCCCTGTACTCCTGTCTTCTACTCCTACCTCTATTTAACCACAGAAGGTGAAGTCACTCTCTTTATCGACAAGGAAAGACTTCCTTTAGACTTCCCCTCTTTTATCCGCGTTCTCCCTTACGAGGACTTCTACGCCTTTTTAGAGACAAGAAAAGACATCAAGACATTGATTGATCCTTTTAGAACCAATGCCTATATCGCAAGTCTTTTATCTCACCCGATTTTTGCTCCCTCTCCTGCCTTTGAACAGAAATCAATCAAGGGTCCTGTGGAGGTTAGAAACACCAAAGAGATTCAAGCGATCGATGGAATCGCTTTGTTAAAGCTTCAGAAATATCTTCTCGACACTCCGTTAGAAGAGATTGATGAATACAAAGCCCGAATCTTTGTCGATCGTGCTAGAAGAGAGAATCCGCGCTGTTTTGATCTCTCCTTTGAAACCATCGCAGCTCTAGATGATAACGCCGCCATGATGCACTATGCTCCCAGTGAGACAAACCATAAGACAGCGGATAAAAATTCACAGCTTCTCTTAGTCGACTCCGGAGGTCAATATTACGGAGGAACGACCGACACCACAAGAACATTCTTGATCGGTAAAGAAATCAGCGAAGAAGTGAAGCACGACTACACTTTGACCCTCAAATCTCAAATTGCACTCTCCACCACCATCTTTGAAAAAGGCTGCTCTGGTCACTCTCTCGATATCAAAGCCCGCGAGATCATGTGGAAAGAAGGATTGGATTACAAGTGCGGAACCGGACATGGTGTCGGTTATATGTCCTGTGTCCACGAAGGTCCCATCGGTTTCCGTTTCTACGATCGTCCAAATAGGCTCGATAACGGGGAGTTAAAACCCGGTCACATCATCACCGTAGAACCGGGTGTCTACAAACCGCACAAGTACGGAATCCGCTTAGAGAACAATCTTCTTGTCAAGGAAGCTTTCACCACAAGCGATGGCATTTTCTACTCTTTTGAGACCATCACCTATTTCCCCTATGACAAAAGAGGAATCGATCTTTCTTTACTCACGGATGAAGAGCTTCAGTGGTTAAATGATTATCACAAGATGACAGAAGAAGTCTTAAAGCCCCTTTGCCCAAGAGAGCTTCTTTCGCTTTTAGAAGACCTTTGTAAAGAGATCAAGAGATGAACAGAGTCGTGTTATACCAGCCGGAAAAACCGGCAAATGTCGGAAATATCATCCGTACCTGCATGGCCTTTGACCTCAAGCTCACCATCATCGGTCCGCTCACATTCACCCTCGATGACCACGCCTTAAAAAGAGCCGAGATGGATTATGCAATCGGTTTTGAGATTGAGCGTTTTGACACGTTTGAAGAATTTCTCAAAGCTCATCCAAACGAGGAGGGCTATTATGTCACAAGGTATAGTAATAAGACCTATTCTGATTATGATTTGAAAGATGTTTCTAAGAATTACTTCTTTATGTTCGGTAGGGAATCCACTGGAATTCCAAAAGAGATTCTCGTCGAACATTTCTCTCACACGATGCGGATTCCAATGGCCATCGACGCAAGAAGTCTCAACCTCTCTAACAGTGTCGCCATTGTTCTATCCGAAGCGTTGAGACAGCAGAATTTCTACTCCTTAGCGACAGAGGAAACCATCAAAGGCGCTGATTTCCTCTCTCGTTTCAAGTAGATGTTTATCCCTTGACATCCCTCTTTTGCTTTTCTATCATGAAAGAGCCTGGAGTTATGCGCGTTTCCGACACACATAACTAGGAGGCCAAAATCGCCGGCTCTGTGTTGAAAGCCTACCTTGAGTAGGAATCCTGATGGGTCCGCTGAGGCCACCACTTTTTCCAAAGGGAAATGGAGATTCACTCCGGGTGCGAATGGTTCGCCATTCGCTTTTTTCTTTTTTTGCATTTTCGCCTTTTCTCCTCCGAAAACGGAAGAGAAAGGTATATAATTTTCTTTGGAGGAACTTTCCATGAATGAAGTGTTAAACAAGTATGATGAAATCGCATTAGCTGCGCTCCGTGGACTCTCGTTAGATATGATTGCAAAAGCCAAGAGCGGCCATCCTGGCATGGCTCTTTCTTCTGCTCCGTTGATCTACACCCTCTTCACGAGACACTTAGTCAGTGATCCGGAAGATCCAAAGTGGATCAACCGCGACCGCTTTGTCCTCTCTGCAGGACATGCCTCTGCTCTCCTTTATGCGACGCTTCATCTTGCTGGATATCACATTCCGCTTGAACAGCTTGAACAGTTTAGACAGTTAGGTTCCATCACTCCCGGACATCCTGAATACGGACACACCCCCGGAATTGATGCCACCTCTGGACCGTTAGGACAAGGTATCGGCCAAGCTGTCGGTATGGCCTTTGCCGAAGCTCATCTTCAGGCCATCTATCCAGAAGGAAAGAGACTCTGCTCTCACTACACCTATGTCCTCTGCGGTGATGGCTGCTTAGAAGAAGGAATCAGCCAAGAAGCGATTTCCTTAGCCGGACTCCAGAAATTAAACAAACTGATCCTTTTATATGATAAAAACGACTGCACCTTAGATGGTCCTCTTTCTAACTCTTCTATTGAAGATACCAAGAGAAGATTTGAAGCGAGCGGTTGGAATGTCTTAGAAGTCGAAGATGGAAACGACATCGAAGAGATTGATCGCGCCATCACTTTAGCCAAAGAAGCCAAGAACAAACCGACCATCATCATCTGCCACACGGTCATCGGTTACGGTTCTCCGCTCCAAGGTTCTTCTAAGAGCCACGGCAAAGCCTTTTCCTTAGAAGAAGTCGTCAAGACCAAAGAGAACTTAGGTCACTCCTTCCCTGCCTTCCAGATTCCGCAAGAAGCTTATCTCGCTTTCCAAAACTCCTTTGAAAAACGCGCGAAGTCTTCTCATGAAGCCTACTTGAAAGACATGGAAGAATACAAAGCGAAATATCCTGAAGAATATGAGCGCTTCTTCGCTTTTGAAGGAAACGATGTTTCCCCTTATCTCTTCAATGGTGCTCCCCGCTATGAAGAAGGCTTCAAAGATGCGACTAGAAACACCTCTCAGGCGCTTTTAAACATCGTTGCAGAGGAGCTTCCAAACCTCTTCGGTGGCTCTGCTGATGTCGCAGAATCCGTCAAGACAAATGTCAAGAGCTTCACCACCTTCACTCCTTCTAACCGCGCCGGTCAAAACATCAACTTCGGCATCCGCGAATTCGCCATGAGCGCCGTTCAAAACGGTATTCTCCTCCACGGCGGCTTAAGAACCTACATCGGAAGCTTCTTAGTCTTTGCCGATTATATGAAGTCCTCTATCCGTATGTCTGCTATGGAGAAAATCCCAGCAGTCTACCTCTTCAGCCACGACTCTGTCGCGGTCGGGGAAGATGGACCGACCCACGAGCCAATCGAACAGCTCACAATGCTTAGAACCATCCCAGATCTCACCGTTTATCGTCCCGCGGATGCGATTGAGTGCGCAGCTAGTTATCGCTATGCCTTTGCAAGTGTCGATCGTCCGACCTGCATCATTCTCTCTAGACAGAATCTATTCAACAACCCGGGTTCTTCCTTCGAGGGAGCCTTAAAAGGTGGCTATATCGTCAGCAAAGAACAGAAAGAGTGCAT
>JALFLX010000027.1 GCA_022774485.1 Bacilli bacterium | reverse complement strand
TTTTCATCACCGATGCCATTGTTGACATCGCACAGCTCTTAATTCCGATGATTATCGGAAATGTGGTATCGATATTCAACACACCTGCTGTTGAACTACAAGACACAATCAACAAGAATCCGTTGCGTGTCTTCACTGGTTTTACAAATAAGTTCACCTTTGCCCCGACTGAGACACTGAAGTTTTATGAAACAGACCTCTTTCTTGTCATCAGTGTAGTTTTAATCATCGGCTTTATCATCTTTTTAGGGCGTATGGGATGGCGCTTTTTCTCTAGTCAAGTCGGTGCAAATGTGGAGAGAGATTTAAGAAAAGAGATGTTCAGCCACATTCAGACAATGTCGTTATCCTATTACTCCGACAAAAAAGTCGGCGGTCTTCTCTCATTCTTCACCAACGATCTTCAAACCATCAAGCAGTGTTTCACCGACGCTTTGATTTTCAATGTTGATTTGATTGTCTTAGGTGGTTTAGCCATCACTTTGATGTCGCTTCTCTCCTGGAAAATCACTTTGATCACAGTCTCCCCGCTCCTTCTCTTTATCGTGCTAGGAGGCGTAATCGGAGCTGGGGAAACTAAGCGTTACAAGATTTCCTCTGATCGCTATGAAGAGATGAGCGATTACACCGAAGAGAACTTGCAAGGCTTCTCCGTCATCAAAGCTTTCCGCAAAGAGCAAGCGAGAACACTGAGCTTTAGAAAATACACAGAAGCCGTGGAGACTTCCTCTGTCGCCTATCTCAAATATTCTTCTTTTATCGATTTGGCGATCAACTTACTTCTCACTGTCACATTCGGTCTCTTATTCTTCTTCTGCGGTTATTCGATTCTCAAAGGAGGAGAGGCTTCCTTTTCTGGAAAGGTCAAAGATATCGGGCAACTCACTCAATTCGCCGGTTATTATGAATCCTTAATTTGGCCGATGATCGCAGGCGGCATGCTTATCGATTATGTCTCTCGAGGAAATGGTGCCAGAAAAAGAATTGCGACAATTCTTGACTCTACACCAGACATCCAAGATGAGACAAACGAAAAGACAGATACCTTAGAGGGCGCTGTAGAATTTAAGCATCTCTCTTTCTCTTATCCAGATGCAGAGACAGAAATTCTTCACGACATCAGTTTTTCTGTGAAACCTGGCATGAGAGTGGGCATCATCGGAAAAACAGGATCTGGAAAATCAACGTTAGTCTCCTTACTTCCGAAACTTTACAACTTAAAGAGAGGAACCCTTTTCATCGATGGAAAAGACATCATGGACTGGCGTAAAAAAGATTTGAGAAATCACATCGGCTATGTCTTACAAGAAGCGTTCTTATTTTCCGGAACGATCCGTGATAACATCTGCTTCAGCGAAGATGAGTTAGGGAAGTGTGATGAGGAAAAGATGAAAGAAGCAGCTGCTTTTGCCGATATTGATTCAGATATCCAGGAGATGAAGAAAGGTTATGACACCTTAGTCGGAGAGAAAGGAACTTCTCTTTCCGGTGGTCAGAGACAGAGAGTCTCAATCGCCCGTGCGATATACAAAGATCCCTCGATTTTGATTTTGGATGACTCGCTCTCTGCTGTCGATGCAGACACAGAGAAAAACATTCTCTCTCACTTCCAAACGGGAGAGAGGAAGAAGACGATGTTTATCATCGCACACCGTGTCTCAGCAATTGAAAACTCAGACCTCATCTTAGTCATGGATGAAGGAAGAATCATCGCACAGGGAAAACATGAGGAGCTTGTAAAGTCCTGTCGTCTTTATCAGGACATCTGCACGCTTCAGAAGTTAGAGAAGGAGGTGAGCTAAATGGAAAACAACACTGCCACAATGGAACACAAGCACACCATCAAGGATTTCGCCAATTTCAAAGGCTTGCTCACTTTCGTTAAGCCTTACTGGAAGATGTTTGCTTTGATCATCTTCTTAGACATTTTCGTAAATGCCGGATTCAACCTCGAGCCGCTCATCTCCAAAGCGCTTGTCGACTACTTAGCAGGAGTCGGTGAAAATCCGGATGTGAGCAAAGGAATGCTGACTATCACCTTCTTTGTCATCTTGGATGTCCTTGTCTACGGAGCTGCATCCGCAGGTGGTTTTTTCGTCTCGCTGGCCTTGAAAAAACAAGGACAAAAAGTTGTCAAAGACATGAGAAACGCGATGTTTGAACACATCATGTCTTTCTCTCAGAAACAACTAAGAGAATTGAAAATCGGTTCTTATGTCACGAGAGTCACCAACGACACCCAGACCATCTCCTCCCTCTTTTCCGACATCTTACCTCAGCTCCTCCGCGCTTTCTTGTCTCTTGTCATTATCATCGTCACCACCTTTATTGTCACCACGCACGATGGTGTCTTCTACTTCGGTTTCTTATTCTTAGCCTACTTGCCTCTCATCTTTGTAATCTCTTACTTCTTCAGAAGAAAAGCAAAACAGTTTTACCGCATGGAAAAGAAATCTGTCTCCGAGATGAACTCATTCCTCTCGGAAACATTCCAGGGAATTAAAGTTATCAAAACTTTCGAAAAAGGCGAAAAGAAAGGAAAGGAGTTCGATCAGAAAAACGATGACATCTACCATTCTTTCCTGAAGTCCCAACGCCTGTTTGCTATCTTCTTACCGCTCATGTACTTCCTCCAAATCACCTGTGTTGTCCTTGTCATTCTTCTTTGTATCCCGAATATCAGAACAGAGGGGGCAATGGTCGGTATCACTATCGGTACGTTCCAAATGGTCTACTCCTACTCTAACCAGTTCTTCCAACCGATCCAAACCATCACCAACAGCCTCAACCAGATCGAGTCAATCTTCACTTCCTCTGAGCGTGTCCTACTGGTGTTGAACCAAGAGATTGAAATTGTCGATAAAGAAAATCCGATTGAAGTTGATCACTTCCAAGGAAAAGTCGAATTTAGAAATGTCACTTTCTCCTATGAAAAGGGAAATCCAGTCTTAAACAATGTCTCCTTTGTCATCCAACCCGGTCAGACTGCTGCCTTTGTCGGAGCGACAGGTGCTGGAAAATCAACGATCATCTCACTTCTGTGTCGCACCTATGAAATCGACTCGGGAGAAATTCTAATCGATGACATCAACATTCAAGACTATTCCATCGATTGTCTCAGAAGAAATATCGGTGTCATGTTACAAGATGTCTTTCTCTTCTCAGGAACGATTGAAAGCAACATCTCTCTAGGGGAAAATATCCCCTTGGAAGAGATTCAAAAAGCCTGTGTCGAAGTCGGAGCGGATAAGATGATTACCCAGTTAGAAGATGGCTATCAGACCAAGGTTAAAGAGAAAGGTGCAAACTTCTCAGCCGGAGAAAGACAGCTTATCTCCTTTGCACGAACCTTAGTCTATCATCCGAGCATGGTGCTTCTCGATGAGGCGACTGCCAATATCGACACGGAGACAGAGCATATCATTCAGTCTTCTCTTGAGAGAATCAAACAGATCGGTACGCTCATCATTGTCGCCCATAGACTCTCCACCATC
>JALFLX010000022.1 GCA_022774485.1 Bacilli bacterium | reverse complement strand
ATCTCCTCTTCTGACTTCCAGCTCTGCAAATCCTGGCTCTATCCTATCGGCTCTGCTGATGTCTTATACGGCATCCACAGAGGTTATGCTGACATCGATTTAAGCAATGTCAAAGAAGGTGACTACACCCTTGAATACTCCTTCATTCCCTTAGGTACTGGCAAAACTCAGTTCAAATCCTATCCGCTCACTGTCGATAAGACTGCTCCGTCCTTAGCCAAAGCCAGCATCGTCTCTAAAGGCGAAGATCAGGTCCTCCAGCTTGAAGCCAACGGCGCTTCTGACTCCATCTCCTGCAACGTCTCCTTCACCCGTAAGACCGATAAGATCGGCGATGACCTCTACAGCACCAACTTCTATGTCTTAAATGACTGGATCGAAAACGATCGTATCTTCTTAGAGCTCACTGATTACGCTCACAACAAGACCACTACCATCATCAAACCTTCTCAGATTGAATTCTCTGTCTCTTCCACCTTCTTCACCACCAAGAACAACTTCTCCGTCACTCTCTTAAGCAGCGCAGGTGGCATGTACACCTACGAGATCCTCATCACCGACCTCAACGACAACGAAGTCACTCTCAAGAGCGGATATTCTGTCAACATCCAGCTCGCGACCGGATTAGATCCTGACGCTCTCACTGTCTTAGTTGACTCTGAAGATGCTGACTTTGAATACAACGCTGAGACTGGTATGTTAGTTGTCAAGATGAACAAAGACTCCACCACTATCATGATCAACAGTCTCCCTGTTACTCCTGGAAATGGCGGAAATACTTCTGAGACCGTTCCTCCTTCTTCTGAACCTTCTACCGAGCCTTCCACTGAACAGCCTTCTGAACCTGGCGAACCCAGTAAGAAAGGATGCTCCGGCTCTGTCGTCTTAAGTTCTTCTATGTTAGGTGCTCTCGCTCTCTTAACTGCGGGTATCGCCTTGAAAAAGAAGAGAGAAGACAAATAATCGTCTGTATTGATAGAGGCTCTTTTATGGGCCTCTATCTTTTCTACTTATGCTGATCACCAAAGAGAAAATTATCCTGATCATCTGCTCAGTCTGTGGGGCAATTCTGCCTCTTGCTTTCGTGTTGCCGATGTATTTTTGCACCAATGTCATCCTCGGAAATTTGCTGTCCATTGTCGGCGTTGTCTATCTTGGATTTTCCGGCTTATATCTGGTGACTCGAAGTGGAATGTTCGATGTCTTCCGCTACCAGTTCATCAACTGGATGTCCTCGTTTAAAAAGGGAGTTCCTCTCCCTTACAAAGACGCTTACGAATATAAGATGCATCTAGAAGAGAAGCGAGAGAACAATCGCTACTACTGGTTGCCCTTTGTGATTCTCGGCGCGTTATATCTCATCGCCGGAATCCTCTTCTCGTTCTTCCCAATTGTCTAAAATTTTTGAAATGAAGAGCGCATTGAAAGCGCTTTTTATTTTAAAATTGCCGTAGATAAGG
Organism: Bacilli bacterium; assembly: GCA_022774485.1. Classification (GTDB taxonomy): domain Bacteria; phylum Bacillota_I; class Bacilli_A; order RFN20; family CAG-288; genus Enterosoma. The sequence goes on along the minus strand of JALFLX010000022.1, from coordinate 6,326 downwards.
CTCTCTTGAAATTCTTTATTGCTTAGAATTATTTTTATATATAAAATAATACTACTCACAGCTTTCATGCCCTCTTTTTTGTGTGCTGTGAGACATAACACAGGAGGTAATTCATTATGAAAAAATCGAAAGCGACGATCACATTATTCGCTGCCCTCGCCATTACTCTTTTAGCAGGATGCGGTGGCAACAAGGAAAGCCAGAACAACACCGGCAACACTTCTCGTCCGACAGAAGTAGTCGAAGGCGATTTCTATGTCACCTACAAAGGACAAGAAATCGATCCTGGATCTGCCATTGAAGTCACCATCGGAGATAAGGTCTGCATCTTAGTTCCGACGATGTTAGATAACACGACTCCAGAGTTCACCTTCGAGTCTTCTGATCCCACTGTTGTCACAGTCGGTGAACACACTGGTCTTCTCGCCGGTCTTAAAGCTGGCACTGCAGACATCAGTGTCAGACTCTCCAGCGATGCAGCTTCGAAAGTTACATTCCATGCCACTGTCGCGGAAGGCTCTACTGCCACTGGCGCTCACACCTATGCCAGCGCTTCTTATGAGGAAAAAGCGAACATTTTAGCCTCGTTAGAGAAATACGCGGTTGATAACTACCTCACCGGTATCACCATGTTCTCCAACGGTTCCAATATCTGCTACAACTCTCGTTATGTCCCCACTCCGCAGTCCTATGTCACCGGTTACGGTTGGGGTACTATGAGAGAAGGTAAACTCTCCGGTCCGATCCAGAATCCGATCTCCGGTAACAATGCTAACTTCTATCAGGTAGCAACCACTTCTCTCCCGACTCACGCCAACGCGTTGAATGCTTCTGGCTCTGATGTCTCCACTGTCTACGGCTATATCGCTAACTCTTACTACTCCGCCCGTTTGAATCAGGCTTCTAATGGTTATGAGTGGTATGCGAACACTGCCTTAGATGACAAGCCGCTCCCGATTGATGATCAGGGTAATGTGATCACTGAGAATGCAGATAGCATCACCAACACCAGATGGAGAATCCACGTCAAGACTGGTTCTGACTTTGTCTATCGTACTGCTTCTGATAAGACAAAGAACGGTGTCGCCTTATCTTCTTTTGACGGCAGAGCAGTCGAATTGGAAGACTACTTGACTCCGATCAAATTCTTGCTCACCTGCTATAACGGTCAGTACCGTGGTGCAGAGCTGACAAAGGGTGTCTCTGGTCTTGCAAAACAAGCTGCGAAATATTACGGCTCTACCACGAAGCAAAAAGGTTCCACCTACAACTACTACGATGAAGAAGCTTGGGAAGCTTGCGAGATGGATAAAGCAGTCAAGGTCGGCACTGATGACAAAGGCGGTTACATCGAATTTAATCTCTTACAGCCTTGTACTCAGTTCTACGCGATGTATTATCTCTCCTCTAACCTCTACTCTCCGCTTCCTGCTGACTTCCTCAACCTCTGGGGTGGCCGGGACTTAGGTAAATTCCCGGATGGATACACTCCGGTTGACACCATGCTTTCCACCAGCGCTTATTACATCACTGAGTGGAGCGCAAAGCTTATCACCTTCACGAAGAACGATAGATTTTTCTACAAGAAAGATACCTTCAAAGACGGCAATGTCAGAGATGTGTATAACCTCCCTGGCTTCCAGTACTACGAAGCCGAGGATTCCACCATCGCCAAGCAGCTCTTCTTAGATGGCTCTGTTGACTCCTATTCCCCGAACAAGGATGACTTAGTCAACGAGTTCAAAGGAACTGAGGGCAATGGAACCACTGCTGGTGTCACTTGGAGAAAATATGAGACCAAAGGTGATGCAAACTTCAAACTCAACGTCAACGCCACCACTTACGACGAGTGGATTGAACGCTTTGGTCCTGCTGGCACTGTCTATCAGCACTCTCAGAAGGATGTCAACGCCAAACCTGCTTATCTCAAGAGCAGAAGCTATATGTCTGACATCCACTTCCTCAACTTCCTCTCCTTCGGTATGGATCGTAAGACCATCTGCGAATCCCGCGGTATGAAGCCGACTCAGGAATACTTTTCTGATAACTACTTGATCGATCCGGAAAGCGGTGTCTCTTATAACTCCACCGCCGCTCACAAAGCAGTCTTAGCAGACCGTTACAACGACACTTACGGATACAATGCTGATGCCGCTGCTACTGAGCTCAGATTAGCGATTGACGGCTCTATCGCTGAAGCTATCAAAGCTGGCAACATGCCGAAAGATAGCAAAGGCAAATATGTCATCAACGTCGATATGGAGTGGATGAACACCACCGATGTTAAAGACTACAGCGATGTCTTCGATTCCATCAAAACGATCTTTAATCAGGTCAACCACGACCGTTATTATGACGGCTATGTCCTCAAGATCAACGAGCCGACCCCTTCCTCTGACTACAACGAAGTCTACAACAAGATGAAACGCGGCGAGTTTGATTTAGGCTTTGGCGCCGTCTCTGGCGGTGACAATGATCCGATCAACTTCATGGAAGTCATAAAATCTGATAACTCCTCTGGTTTCACCCTCAACTGGGGTCCTGACACCTCCAAGATCAACGATGATGATCAGGGTGATGTCGTCTACGATGGCAAGAAATGGTCTTATGATGCTCTCTGGAATGCAGCCAACACCGGTGTCGTACTCAAAAAGGATGGCAACATTGCAAACGCGGAGAATGTCTCCACAGAGCAGACCTTATCCGGTGGTAGAGGTAAGTACAGATATGAGTCCAAGAATGACACTGATATGTCTGTCACTTACAAGATTTCCTTCAACATGCTCGTTCAGGCTGGCGCTAAGAACATCATGGTTGAAATCACCAACTCTGAAGCAATCATCACCGCTGAAATCGCAGAATTAGGAGCGACTGCTGAAAACGGCTATGTCGCCACTGTCACTCTCGATAAGAGCTTCAACTCCTACATGGAGTATGATGCTCTCAACAAAGACTTCGTCGAGACAGAATCCACCATCGCCTCTGTCACTGTTTCTTATGATGTCACCATCGAGTCTGTCACCAAGACCTTCTCTAGCTACCTCACCTTAATGACCTATGTCGGTGTTGTTCCTTCTAGCAAATAAAATCTAAAGCACAAAAATATGCCCTATATTGTCAAATACTCTCTCAAGCGTATCGGGCTGTTGTTGGCCACCACATTCATCATCTTGACCGTGACTTTCTTCTTGGTCAAGATGTTGCCTGGTGCCGCAATGACCGGAAATGAAACTGCTCAGTTCGCGTATTGTCAAGAACAAGTCAAGCTTGGCTACTTCTTGCGCGAAACTTCTGAGCAGGCGAATTTAGGTGATGTGAAATTGATCTTCAACTCGCCGGATGGAAAGGTCTACTACTTCTATGAGAAGCCGATCGTCCTCCAGTATGGCGCCTGGCTCAAAGGTATCTTCACCGAGTGGAACTGGGGACTTTCCTCCGCGTATCGTCCCTCCGCTTCCGCGATGAACATCATCTTAGAACGCTTAGCACCATCCAACAAAATCAACATTGTCGCTTTGATTGTCTCTGTCCCGCTCGGCTTCATCTTCGGCATCTGGGCGGCCTTGAAGAAAAACACAGTCACTGACAGTGTAATCTCCACGCTTGTCATGGTCATGATCTCTGTTCCGTCGTTCGTCGTCATCTCCTTGCTTATGCTTGTTTTCTGCTTCAAGCTCGGTTGGTTCCCTTCCACATGGCCCTCTGCAAACGCCTCACTCGGAGATAAATTCTTAGGTTATTTCATCCCTGTCCTCGCCTTATCAGTCGGTACGATTGCCTCCTTCACCCGTTATACCAGAGCAGAGCTTTGTGAAGTTATGTCTAGCGACTTCCTCCTCTTAGCCAGAACCAAAGGTCTCTCAAAGAATCAGTGCATCGTCCGTCACGCCTTACGTAACTCTTTAGTCCCGATTATCCCGATGATCATCGGACAATTCGTCGGTATTCTCTCCGGTTCTATGGTTCTTGAACAGCTCTACGGTATCCCTGGAATCGGTTCTTTGTTCGTCAAATGCATCAACTTGAAGGACTACAATGTTCTGCTTGTCGATATGGCTGTCTACACTGTCATCGGTTTGTTTGCAAACCTCTTAGTCGACTTAAGCTACGGTATTGTTGATCCTCGTATCAGAATGGGAGCGAAAGCAGCATGATTGAAAACGAAAATAGCGCGCCGCTTTCTTCTCTTAATGAGCGGCTTGAAATCACCGTTGACCCGATCGATATCCCCTTTTCTGCGGGTGAGATCGCAAAGGATGAGGATGGACATGATATCGATGGCACCAAATTCTCTTTGGTTCAGCAGGATAAGAAAATCCACGATATCAAATTCACCACTCGTCCGACCACTTTCTTAAAAGATGCCTTCCGCCGTTTCACAAAGAATAAATCTTCTGTCGTCGGCGGCATCATCTTAGGAACGCTCTTTGTCTTAGCGTTCCTCCTTCCCTCTTGTCTCACCTACAACATCAAAGACACTCACAACTACGAGACAAACCTCCCGATGAAACTCTTCCCCTCCGGAACTGGTTTCTGGGATGGTACCACTACCATCAAGAGCATGCCTCTTCCTTACGGAGTGAATGAGGATGGCTCCTTGAACTACGATGATTATGTCGGCGAATACGATGATCCAAATGTCATCAAAGCCATCAAAAATATCCGCAAAGGATATCTCGATTATTCCTCTAGCGCTGGATCTGGTGGTTATGCCACTATCTCTAAAGAAGCCTCTGGCGATAAAGAGGGCCAAACTGGTTACCTCTATTGCTATCCGACCGAATTCAATCTTGAAAGCAACAATTACACCCTCACCTACACCTTAGGAACCAAGAAAGATGCTGCGGATAGAGAAAGCGCCACTGCTGATAGCACCGAATATGTCATCCCCGAATACGCTCTCTTATTGTTCTCCCGCGATGGAGATTTATATCCTCTCACCGACTTCAGCGATGATTACGGCGCTGTGGTTGAGACTTATGAAGTGGATATGACAATCGATCAACACGAGACTGTCACACTTTCTCTCGATGAACTGATCGCTCAGAAAGAAATCCCGACCTCTGTCACCAACAAAGCTTTCTCTTTAGGCTTCATCATCAAAGCGGAGCAGGATTTCAAGACGACATTCCATGTCAAAGATTTCACTGTCAGCGGTACAACCGCTGCTGGAAATGAGCTCTCCTCTTCCGAGAAGAGAAAACTGAAGGGTATCTCTTTTGGTACTTCGGATGCTGTCATCAAGGATGCAAACTCCTTAGTTCAACAGCCTAAAGAAAACAGCAACGGCAGTCTTAACACCTATTATTGGACTGCGATCTGCGATGGAAGATTCGATTCTTACAACACATTGTCCATGAAATGCGACTTGGTCGTCGATCGTTATCAGGAAGTCTACGGTTGGAGAAAAGGAATGGACATTTCCACCGATACATTCCAGAAGTGGATTGATCTCGGATACATCGAATACGACTTCACCAAAGGAAATGATGCTGCTCCTAAAACCTTCAAAATCACTGAAAAAGGAGAAGCTTCCGGCGAAGTCTATGTCCGTGAAGTAGAATCTCAGATCTCAAGCACTGATGCAGAAGGCAAAAAGATCTACACCATGAAGTGCACGGTCTTAATGTACAAATATTTAGGATATAAGAAGATGCCGATTCATCTCTTCGGCACTGAGGCCAAAGGAAAAGACTTGCTCAAATATGTCTTCTCCGGTCTCCGCACTTCTTTGATCTTAGGTGTTGTCGTCGCTGCGGTCAACATCACCATCGGTATCATCTGGGGTTCAATCTCCGGATACTTCGGCGGTCTTGTCGACCTTATGATGGAGCGTTTCACCGATATCTTAGTCGGTATCCCGTGGATAGTCATCATGACTGTCCTCTCTATTAAGTTAGGACAGACATTCTTCGTCTTTGCTCTCGCCCTCTGTTTGACCGGTTGGATCGGAACCGAATCGATGACTCGATCTCAGTTCTACCGATATCGAGACCGAGAATATGTCTTGGCCTCAAGGACGCTCGGCGCAAAGACACCGCGTCTCATCTTCCGTCACATTCTTCCGAATGCGATCGGACCGATCATCACCTCTTCTGTCTTGATGGTTCCTTCTACCATCTTCTCTGAAGCGACGATCTCCTATTTAGGTTTAGGTCTCCAAGCTGTCGACAGCTTAGGTGTCATCTTATCCGAGACGCAGAAAACTCTCTCTGTCTATCCTTATCAGCTTCTCATCCCTGCCATCATCATCTCCTTGTTGATGATCTGCTTCAACTTGTTTGGAAACGGCTTGAGAGATGCGTTCAACCCATCTTTGAAAGGAG
>JALFLX010000136.1 GCA_022774485.1 Bacilli bacterium | reverse complement strand
CAGCCATCGCTAACATGGCGATAAATTCCATCGCTCCCTTTCCGATGAATCTCTTCTTGACGACAAGGAAGGCGATAAGCATGGAAATCGCAGCGGTGATGATACTGGCAACTAAAGAAGTCCAGACAGTATTCCAAAGCGAGTTACTAGAAGATAAGAACATCTTTGAACCGATTTCTGTCCAGTTTGCAGTGGTCCAGACTAAGTTCTTGATATCCAAGTTACGCCAGAAGGTGCATAAGAAGACAAGGAAGTAAAGACCGATGACAAAGATAGAGATGCCACCGCAGATGATACCTAAAGGCATGGTGACAGATTTTTCTTCAATCATGATTCTCTGTCTTGTCGCTTTACCGGTGAGAGTAGAATAGGTCTTTTTCTCTAGTCCGTACTTCTGAATGACATAGAAGAACATCGAGATGCACAGCAAGATAACAGCCATCGCAGAAGCTCGATATGGACCTTGTGCAGAGCTTCCTCCACCCATATAGGAGTTGTAGATTGCAGTGGACATCGTCTCGACAGAACCGCCGATGATGAACGGGTTTGCAAAGTCAGCTAAGGATTCAATAAAGGAAACTAAGAATGCATTTCCAAATCCAGGAATCAACAGAGGGAAGGTGACAGTCCAGAAGACTTTCCAGCGAGAAGCACCCATATCTCTTGCAGCTTCTTCTAAAGAAGGATCGATATTTTTTAAGAGTGCTCTTAACAGCAAGTATGCTGTCGGGAAGAAAGTGATAATCTCGACGATGACAATGCCTGGGATACCGAATAAACCGTTGTTGGTCGGCATTCCTAAGATGATGTTGGTGATGATACCATTGTTACCGAAGAGAAGAATAATCGCGATTGCGATCAAAAACGGCGGTGAGATGGTCGGGAGCAAAGAGACAATGCGGAACAATCCCGAAATGAATTTCGATTTAAATTTCACATAGACTTCGACATATGCGAAAAAGAAACCGAAAAGAGTCGCTCCGAAAGCGACAATCAAACCGATTTTCATTGAGTTCTTAATCGCATCTCCGAAATAAATCTTAGAGAAGATATAGGTGAAGTTTTCAAACGAGAACCGATCCTCTCTGACTGCGATTCCATCGACTGTTCCAACCTTCACTGATTTGGAGAAGGCTCCGACAAACAAATTTAATAAAGGATAGACAACAAATAACAATAAAAAGAGCGTGATCAGCAAAATGACGGTCAGGGTAAACGGCTCTTTCATCAGCTTTTTCACATCGAGAAGCTTCGATTGACGTTGTGCTTTTCTGATCCTATTTTTCTCATCACGGACTGCGGAATTGTCTTTTAGAACTTCGTTTTGATCCATATCCTAGTCCTTTCTTTAGAGAAAGCCGAGGGGAACAAGTCCCCTCGGCATAGATTACGGTGAATTAGGCGGTAGGAATTTCGGCTTTGACTGCGGCGTTGAAGTCTTCAACGTAGTGAGAGATGTTGGTCTTAGCATCTTCAAAGTCATAATCCATGACATTGACATTGCTGATACCGGCATCAATCGCGGCCTGAGGCTGGTGAGCGCCATCGACAACTAAGAACTGATAAGAACCGTTCTTCTGACCGAGTTCAACACACTCAGCAGAAGTGGCGAAGTCGATAAATTTCTTAGCGAGATTCGGGTGTTTTGCGCCTTTGCAGATTGCGGTAGCACCGACTTCATAGGAAGTTCCATCTTCCGGAGCACACATACCGATGTTAGTGTATTTCTTATCGACAATCTGATAGATGACATCGTGTAAGAAACCGATACCGATGATAGTGGTACCGACACCAACTTCCTTAGAAGCGCCAGAACCAGATTTGGTGTACTTGGCAGTGTTGGCATCTAATTTCTTAAACCACTCCATCGCAGCGGTATCATCGTAGCACTGAACAGTCTCACCATCTTCGTTCTTGTAAGTGGTCTTCTTGCCTTCTGCTTTCTTCTGGACAATGGTGTTGACGACAAGCTTTGCTGTACCAGCGGTAGAAGGATGAGACCAGGTGATGTATTTGGAATATTCCGGTTTGATGAGGTCATCCCAGGTCTTAGGAGCAGTGAGTCCTAACTCCTGGAGTTTCTCCTTGTTCCACATGAATCCTAAGATTCCCTTGTAGATACCATACCAATAGTGGTCAGCATCTTTGAAGTGAGCGTCGGAAATCTTGGCATCGTTTTTAGAGACATATTTCTCTAAGAGACCCTCTGCCTTTAAGGCGTTATAAGGATCGGTAGTTCCGCCGAAGAGGACATCAGCACTCGGGGTGCCTTTCTCGTTTTTGATCTGGGTTTCGATTTCACCAGAAGATTTACGGATGCGATTGACCTTGACGTTGTATTTAGCGGCAAAAGCGTCAGCAACAGCGTTCATGTAGGGCTCTTCACAACCGGCGAGAAGATTTAATTCATCCTCTAACTTTTCGGCTCCGCCACAGCCTGCTAACATAACGGAAGCAAGGGACAGAATAACAAATTTACTGCGTTTCATCGATAAAAATTCCTTTCCCCTATTCACATAAGAATTAGGTTGCGATTATTGTAGAACCTTTTCATACAAAAATAAAGCGCTTTCAAATATATTCTTTACACATTATTTACAATTCACGGAACTAGGATAATTAATGAATATGTTTTCAATAATTTTCGGATTGAGGTTTTATCATTAGGTTAGGGTAAAATTGTTGTATTGCTACATATGAAAAGAGTTCGTTGTTGTAAAATAAGTCTTAATCATTGATAATATATAGACCTTATTTATTTAGGTATAGGATTTAATTATGAAAACTATTACATTATTATTCAAATCATTACTCAGCAACCAAGCAGCAGTCGATAATCGCAAGATGAAGTGGTATTTCACCCTTATTGTCTTCCTCTTATCGGTATTCTTGCCTTGGATTCCGTTCTTATCTAGCGGTTATCGCACCGATTCTTCTCAGGTCTTTAAATCTGGAAATTATGAAGTCTCCACTGCTTTAAAACATGTCATCTCTGAAGAAGCTTACTTCAAAGACATTAAAATCCAGCAGGAAATGGAAGGCGATTTCTACCTCGACATGGATTTCTCTCTAAACCATTATGGTGAGGAGCAAGACAGTTATAACTGGACCAATGAGTTCAACGGAACAAGCGATAAAGCATTGTTCAAATCTGAATACAAAGATGAAGTTAGCACCAACAATGAGAAAGGCACTGACCTTCGTGCAAATTACTTCTTTGATTGTGTTGGAACGGATGTTGTTGTCACTGTTACTGGAGAAGATAATGTCGTCACAGAAGAAACGGTGAGAAGAGAAATTTTAGAACTCTATTTCTTCCCTGAACTTGAATATTCCAAAGAGAATGCAACCTATCTTGCAAACTTCACTAACCAGGTTATCTTAAAGAAAGACACCACTGGAACAGCTGCTAACAAATATAGATCCTATGCTTTCTTCTTAAAAGATTGGTGTCAGATTGTCTTCTACAGCTACGATGCCGAAGCGACTGAAACTTCTGTCCCTTCTGCTGCAGGTAGCTATTACGGAAATCTTCAAAAAGGTTTGAAGAGAGATGAGAAGAATGTGATTAACTTCAAAGGACAATCCCTTTATAACTATCTCTCTGATAATGGACAAAAGAATGTCAATCAGATGTTTGATTCTCTTTGCGTCCTCTTCGATAGCGCAGCAAGACCTTACACCATCCAGTCCACATGGATGAATATCTTAATCACTTCTATCGCTTTTGTCGCTTCTCTCTTAATTGTCTCTATCATGGTGATTATCTTCTTCAAAAAGAAGAATTCTAACTACCGTGAATCCAATTACTTCCACGCGATCAATGTGGCAGTTAGCATGGGTCTTTGTCCCTCTATCATCGGTATGATCTTCGGATTCTTCTCCGCTCAGATGGTCACGATGATTATTGTCGCTGCAAACTTAGTCAGAGGCGTCTATGTCATGAACAAGATCTGTCCTCCGCCTACTGCAAGCGGTTCGAAACCTGTTTATCAGGCAAGAGATTAAGTTCCACTTAGGGTCAGCGGTTTCTCGCCCTGACCCTTTTCTCATGGTTGTTTTTTCATGAAAAAGAAAATTAAATTTTTGTAAATAGAAAGCAGAAAAGCTCTTCGTTTTTGAATGTCATTGAAAAGATGAGAATTACTGAAATAAGACCGGAAGATGTTAATCTCAGAAGCATGCTCTAAGCAACAGGTAAAGAAGTCTAGTGACGGCTTTATCGAGCCGAATGTTTCTATACAATCGCGACAATCAAGAATATAGGTGCTCATGGTTTTTCTATGGTTATGTTGTACGTAAAAGGGCAACGCAATAAAAAACACCTACAAAATCAGTGAAAAAAGAGAAGTAAAGATGTAGGAGCAAGTCTGGCATCAAAAACTTAAGTCATGTTGCCCATAGTGTGATAACTACAATAAATGTTTCTTTTTGCTTTTACTTGGTCAAAAAGGCAGTGAAATAGACTAGAATTATTAGTAGGAGTATTTTGGTGAACGAAATTGCAAAACGTTTGAAAGAGGCTTCTCTTTCTATCTTACCTATCGTGTGTGCTGTACTTCTTGTGATACTTGTCGTTCCTGGGATGACATTAGAAGTATCCGGAAATCGATTTGGACCGATTGTCACTTCTTTGATTCTTTCTTCGGTTCCACTTATTTTAGGTACGGCCTTATTTTCGATTGGCGCCGAGAAATCAGTCGCCAAGATCGGTGAGATTGTCGGTCAGAATCTAACCAAAAGAAAATCTCTTTTCCTGCTTCTTTTCATCGCGTTTTTACTCGGCGTGTTAGCCACGATTGCAGAGCCGGATCTCACTGTTTTAGCTTCTAGAATTTCACCGGATGGTCCTGATTGGATTTTGATTTTGATCGCTTCTTTGGGTGTCGGTCTTTTCTTAGTGGTCGCTCTTGTCCGAGTGATATACCATAAGCCTTTGAAGTATTGGCTGACAATCGGTTATCTGCTAGCGTTCTCTTTGGGATTGTTTGCTGATCCAAGCTTTTTCTCTATTATCTTTGACTCCGGTGGCGTGACTACTGGTGTGATTACTGTTCCTTTTATTCTTGCGTTAGGTATGAGTGTTTCTCGTGTCTTAGGTGGTGAGAATGCGGAGGATGAATCTTTTGGATATTCGGGTCTCTGCTCGCTTGGAACGGTTCTTTCTGCGATGGTGTTCTCGATTATTTTGAAGAAGACTGGCGGCCTTCTTCAAATTCAGGATGTCTTAGTTGAGAAGTTTGATCCGAACCAAATCACATCTCTTACAGACTCGATGATGATTCCACTATTTTCTTATGGAGAGATGGGAAGATTATATTTATCCAACATGCTTCACTCTGTGAAAGATGTTTTTATTGCTCTTTTACCGATTGCCTTGTTCTTTGTCGTTTTTAACTTCTTTGTGAAGATCAAAGGAAAAGCGTTAGGAAGCATCATTGTCGGTTTTGTTTACACGTTCTTCGGTATGATTTTGTTCTTCACCGGTGCAGAGTCTGGCTTTATTCCGATGGCGACAATGTTAGGAAAATGGTTCAGTCAATCAAGCGCTGATATCTTCCCGCTCTTCTTAGTTGTCATCGCGCTGTTCGGTTTGATCTCTATGATGGCAGAACCTAGTGTCAAGATTTTAGCGGGCAATGTTGAGGAAGTCTCTCAAGGTGTCATTTCGAAGAAAGTTATCATCCTTGTCTTAGGAATCTCCACTGCGATTTCTTTGATTATCAACGCGTTACGAATTCAGTATCATTTCGATTATCTTTATGTGATTGTTCCGCTGTTCTTATTTGCGCTTCTGCTTTCGTTTATCGCTCCTTCGATTTATGTCGGTATTGCGATTGACTCTGCCGGTGTCGCCACTGGCACCATGGCAAGCTGTTTCTTCTTGCCGATGTTTATCGGCTTTGTTGCCTCAAAAAACAGTGCCTCTCTCTCCTTTGGACAAGTCTTGATGCAAGATGGATTTGGAGTGGTTGGTATCATGTCTGTCATGCCGATTATCACGATGGAGATGATGGGTATCTTAGCGGAGATGAAGCTCAAACTCAATTACCAGAAAGCGTTGGCGCAGGTGCTTGAGAGTGATGATTGTCAGGTGATTCACTTGCCTGAGTGGGAGGGATGAGTATGGGTTTCTTATTCAAAAAGATGAGGACCATCAAAAATGATGAGATCCAGGAAAAGCTCAAACCGTATGAGCAGAGAGAAAAGATACAACCGCTTGTGATGGTGGTGACCATCATCTCAAGAGAGCAGTCTAGGTATTATCTTGATGCTTATCAGGAATTAGGGGCTAGTCTCTCTCTTGTCTTCTATTCCTATTCGATGCCACCAGAAGAATATCGAAATATCTTAGGCTCTGATTCGACAAAGAAAGAGATTATCCTGACACTTGTCAGAGGAGATCTGCTGAATCAAGTGATGGATGTTGCAAAAGAACGGTTTAAGATCTCTAGAGCGAGCAAAGGAATCTGCTTCGCCTGTCCGATCGATTCTGTTTCAGGGATTGCAACTTATAAATTCCTAACCGATCAAAACAGAGAATTGAGGGAGAAAAAATATGGAAAATAATGATCAGAAATATGAGTTGATCTTAGCGATTGTCAACAAAGGATCGACTGATCTTGTCATGAATGCGGCAAGAGAGGCTGGTTCAAAAGGAGGCACGATCACAGTCGCAAGAGGCACTGGCAATCCAGAGCTTGCAAAGTTCTATGGCATTGTCATCCAACCGGAAAAAGAGGTTGTCTTCATTGTCGTGGAGAAAGAGAAGAAAGATGCGGTCATGAAGAAAATCTATGAAGATGCTGGCATTGGGACACAAGGGCAAGGTATCATCATCTCTCTCCCTGTCATTGAGGCTTTGGGCTTAACACCGGTGGAAGAAGAGAAAGAAGAAAACTGAAGAAAAAATCGCAAGTGGTCCATGGCCTGGATTTACTTGCGATTTTCTTTTTAACGGAGATACTGTGGATGATATTTCATCATCCTGAGGGCGTTTAGGATACAGAGAACCATCACACCGGTATCTGAGATGGAAGCGACTAACATCGAATAAGGTCCTAAGATTCCACTTAAGACAAAGGCCATCATAACTGCTTTCAAGAAGATAGAGAGGAAGATTCCTTGTTTGACCACTCTCATAGTTTTCTTAGAGAGCCGTTTTGCCTCTGCGACTTTCTCGATGTTGTCATCTAATAGGACAATATCGCTTGCTTCAATCGCAGCATCACTTCCTAAGGCACCCATGCTCACGCCGACATCAGCGGCGAGAAGTGAAGGGGAGTCATTGATGCCATCTCCGACATAGGTGAGTGGCTTTTTATCATCTTTTTTCTCTTTGATTATCTGCAATTTTTCTTCTGGTAAGAGATTGCTGTAGCACATGTCGATTCCAACTTCTGCCCTCACTTCTTCAGCGATATCTTTCTCATCTCCAGAGATGATTCCAGTCTCTTTAGCCCCTTCTTTTTTCAAGTTGAGAATCGCATCACTAGCGTTATCTTTCACTTTGTCTCTCACGTAGAAAACAGTGACTTCTTTGCTTGTATCATCAAGGAGGTAAAGAGCTTTTGCGGAAGAAGTGTTAATCGGTACTGCACCACCGTTTTCTTCGATGAGTCCTTTGCTACCGATGAAGTATTTCTTTCCATCGATTGTTCCTGAGATTCCTTTTCCAGCGTGATCTTCAAACTCATCCACAGGAAGAAGCTCTCCGTGATAAGAGTCATTGATTGCTCTTGCTAAGGGATGAGTGGATTTGCTTTCTAAGCTCGCTGCGATTTGATGTTTTTGATTATCGACTTCTTGAGCTAATACAAACTTTCCTTCTGTCAGTGTACCGGTCTTGTCGAAGAAGAATGTTTCACTCTTCGCTAAGTTTTCTAAAGAGATAGAACCTTTGATTAAGATACCTTGCTTGGATGCTGTTCCGATACCAGCGAAGAATGCGATTGGAACCGCGATGACTAAAGAGCAAGGGCAAGAGATTAAAAGAATAGATAACGCTCTATAGAGCCACTCTTTTCCTCCGTTTGCAAAGTCAAATGAGGAAACAGCAAAGCCGATGAAGAACACTAAGAAAGAGAGAACCATCACGCTAGGGGTGTAGATGCTTGCAAAGCGAGTGATCATCTTCTCAGATTTCGCTTTCTTGCTCTGTTCTTCTTCCACTAAGTTCATAATCTTGCTCAAAGTGGAATTTTCATACTCTTTTTTCACTTCCATCTGGATTAAGGAAGTTAAGTTGATGCTTCCTGAGAAGAGGGTATCTCCTTCTTTAAAGTCTTTCGGAAGAGATTCTCCATTTAAGGAAGAGAGGTCAAATGAGGAACTTCCTTTGATGATGACACCATCCAGTGGCACTTTTTCTCCGGGCTTAATCTCGATGATATCTCCGATTTTTACCTGGGATGGATCTTTATCGACAATCTCTTCTCCTTGGATGACATGCGCGATTAACGGCATGTTGTTGATCAGCTTTTTAATCGATTGTTTGCTCTTTGATGTCGCATAGTCTTCTAAGAGCTCTCCGATGATAGAGAAGAGTAGAACAAAAAGCGCTTCGGGATATTCACAGATAAGATAAGCGCCGATTGTCGCAACAATCATCAGCAAAAATTCGTTGAAGAACTCTTTTTCTTTTATCTCTTCAATACAAGAGAGAAGAGTCTTTCCTAATAATGGAAGATAACCGATGGTATATAAGAGGAAAGAGATAAAGGAATAACTTCTATAAAAATCTGGATTGCTGAAGTTTTCCCATCCTCTCTCAACTGTAGTAGGATCAATCTTTTCTAAGATAAATCCGATCAAAAGGCAGAGAGCACCGAATGTAAACAGGACAATGTTGATTATTTTCTCGCGTCTTTCTTCTTTTTCTTCGATAGAACAATGATGACAAGACATGGTGTGATCCTCCTTATATGAATGACCGTTCATATGATAATACTTTCATATATTGCTTGCAAGAGAAATTTCTTCTCTTTTGTCATACTTTTACAAATAAAAAATATTGTCAATATTTCAAAAAGAACAGAATAACGTCATTTCCTTCATTTTCCCTCACTTTTTGTAAAGGCTTACATAGAAAAACCGCCTATTTTCTCAAATTTGTTGAAAAAGAATGAAAGCACTTGCAAAAAAGTGTTTTGTTCTTCACCTCTTTCGGTTATAATTCTATTCAGCCAAGCGGATATATCGTCAGTATTATCCAAAAGGCTAGGAGCAAAAGGGTTCTTCTGTTGGAACTTGCCTCTTTTATGAGGCACAGCAAAGCAAATTTGCAAAAGCGAAAAAGGAAACCAGACTCACTAGGCAATTTAGGTTCGTTGTCACCTATTTGGGTGGCTTTTTTATTTTCTATCACAAAAAATCGCGAATTATTTTATCAATGGGATCAGGCAGAATTTTTTCGTTATGAATGAAATTTCGAAGACATACAGACGGAAAAGTTGCTTGATTTAAAAAACATAGGTTTTAAATGTGTTATCCCTGTTGATTACTCAATTTATATTTCTCTGATTTTCATCTTATTTTTTAAAAATATTTTCATTATGGTTCCTTTTTGAAAGGAATCGATCCTTTCTAGATGCTATGAGAAAGCGTGGAAAACAAGTGTGCTGTTTGGCTCTTATTTATATATATAAGAAAATTAAGTTTAATTTATGAGCATTTTCTTTTATAATAGCGAATGGAGAATAAATCAATTGGAGGATGTTTATGGAAAAAGAGAAATTCTCATTCAAATCCGTTGATGGCAACACTGCAGCCGCTTTAGGATCTTACAAGTTCACTGAAGTCGCTGCCATCTACCCTATTACCCCTTCTTCCCCTATGGCCGAAAATGTCGATGTTTACGCTTCACAAGGCATGAAGAACCTCTTTGGCGACACTGTCAAAGTTATGGAAATGCAGTCTGAAGCTGGTGCTTCTGGCGCTGTTCACGGCGCTGCTCAGGGCGGTGCTTTAGCAACCACCTATACCGCTTCTCAGGGCTTGCTCCTCATGATCCCGAACATTTACAAATGGGTCGGTGAGGAATTGCCGATCGTCTTGCACTGCGCCGCTCGTTCTTTAGCGAGCCGTTCGCTTTCAATCTTCGGCGATCACGGTGATGTCTACGCTGTCAGACAGACTGGCGCTGCCATGATCTGCTCTCAGTCCGTTCAGGACGTTGCAGATTTAGCACCTCTCTCTCACTTAGTCGCAATTAAATCCGCTTCCCCGGTCGTTCACTTCTTCGATGGTTTCAGAACCTCTCACGAGATTCAGAATGTCGAATTCGTCAACGATGATTTCTGGAAATCCATTCTCGATATGGATGCCGTCGAGAACTTCAAGGCTAGAGCTTTGAACCCGCACGGACATGCTGTCACCAGAGGTGGCGCTGAGAATGACGATATCACTTTCCAGGGTCGTGAAGCTCAGAACCTCCACGAGGACCGCATTGTCGATGTCGCTTCTGAATACTTCAAGAAAGTTTCCGATGCGACTGGCAGAACCTATGCTCCGTTTGTCTACTACGGAGATAGCGAAGCCACCAAGATCATCATCGCGATGGGCTCTGTCACTGAGACTGCCACTGAAGTTGTTGATGATCTCATCAAGAAAGGCGAAAAGGTCGGTCTTGTCAAGGTCTACCTCTATCGTCCGTTCTCTGTCAAACACTTATTAAAGGCGATCCCTGCCACTGTTAAGAAGATCGCTGTCTTAGACAGAACCAAAGAGCCTGGCTCTGACGGTGAACCGTTATACCTCGATGTTGTCGCTGCCTTAAAGCAGGGCGGAAGAGAAGATATCGAAGTCTTAGGTGGCCGTTATGGTGTCTCCTCTAAGGATACCGCTCCGAAACACATCAAGGGTGTCTTCGACTTCCTCGATGCGGAGAAGAGATGGACTGGTTTCACTGTCGGTATTGAAGATGATGTCACTCATCTTTCTATTCCGGCGGATGAAGGCTACATCATCGATCACGACTACACCTCTTGCCTTTTCTACGGATTAGGCTCTGATGGTACTGTCGGTGCCAACAAGTCTTCCATCAAGATCATCGGCGATGAGACTCATCAGTATGCGCAGGCTTATTTCGCCTACGACTCTAGAAAGTCTGGTGGTGTCACCCGTTCTCACTTAAGATTCGGTCACAGCCCGATTCACTCCACTTATTATGTTGAGAATGCTGACTTTGTCTCCTGCTCCTTAGATTCTTATATCTTCAAGTTCGACATGCTCTCCTGTCTTAAGGACGGCGGAACTTTCTTGCTCAACACCAACATGAGCGATGAGCAGTTAGCTGCTTCTATGCCTAACCGCATGAAGAGACAGCTCGCCGAGAAGCATGCTAAGTTCTACGTTATCGACGCCAACAAGATCGCTCTCTCTATCGGTATGGGCCGTCACACCAACACCATCCTCCAGTCCGCTTTCTTCTACCTCAACCCGCAGATCATGCCTTATGAGGAAGCCAACGCTTGGATGAAGAAGTTCGCGGCTAAGACCTATGCTAAGAAAGGTCAGGATGTCGTTGAGATGAACTACAAAGCCATCGATTCTGGTACCGATGGATTAAGAGAAGTCAAGGTTGATCCTGCTTGGGCAGAGCTTCCGATCAACGCCAATGTCAAACTCACTGGCGATGATTACTGGGATAGCTATGTCGCTGTCATCGGCAACCTCGATGGTTACAGCCTCCCTGTCTCCACTTTCACCAAGTGGGAATTAGAGGATGGCACCATGGAACCCAACATCACTTTCCGTGAAAAGAGAGCGATCGCTGACCGTGTTCCTGTTTGGGATAAAGCCAATTGTATCCAGTGCAACCAGTGCGCCTTTGTCTGCCCTCACGCGACAATCCGCGCCTTCTTGCTCGATGATGAAGATATCAACAAGCTTCCTGAGAGCGAAAGAGCTGATGTCTTACCGGCGTTAGGTGGACCTAATGTCAAGGGACTCAAGTTCCGCATCCAGGTCTCTCCGATGAACTGCGTCGGCTGCTCTCTCTGCGTCAACCAGTGCCCTGGTAAGATGACTCCGAAGAAAGATGAGAATGGAAACATCCTCAAAGATGAGAACGGAAAGACCATCATGGAAGCCCACAAGGCTCTCAGAATGGTCGATTCCAAGACTCAGGCTGAGCATGAAGAAGCCGCTGAGATCCTCTACAAAGAGATCGAGCCTAAGACTGGTTTCTATCCTGCTGGCACTGTCAAGGAAGTTGCTTTCTACAAGCCGTATCAGGAAGTCTCCGGCGCCTGCGCAGGCTGCGGTGAAACTCCTTACTATCGTTTGGTCTCCCAGCTCTTCGGACCTGATATGTTAGTTGCTAACGCGACTGGCTGCTCCTCCATCTACAACGGTTCCACTCCGCTCACTCCGTTTGTCACCAATAAGAACGGTGAGGGTATCGCTTGGGCGAACTCCCTCTTCGAAGACAACGCCGAATATGGTTATGGTATGAGACTTGCCACTGACTTCAAGCTCTCTCGTATCTGCTCCATCATCCTTGAAAACCAGGATAAGGTTGAGCCTGAACTTAAAACTGTCTTAGAAGATTACCTCACTCACATCAAGGATAAGAAACACGTCCGCAAGATCTTAGGCAAGATGATCCGCCTTGTTGAAGAGTCTGCTTGCGAAGGCATCAAAGCCCTCTTACCGATGAAGAACGACCTCCTCGACAAGTCTGTCTGGATTGTCGGCGGTGACGGCTGGGCCTACGATATCGGCTACGGCGGATTAGATCACGTCTTAGCTTCTGAGGACGATGTCAACATCTTAGTCCTCGACACTGAGGTCTACTCCAATACTGGTGGTCAGGCTTCTAAGTCCTCTCAAACCGGTCAGATTGCGAAGTTCGCTGCCTCTGGTAAGAAGACTGCTAAGAAGAACCTCGGCTTAATCGCCATGGCTTACGATCACGTCTATGTCGCCTCTATCGCGTTAGGCGCGAATCCGTCTCAGGCTATCAAAGCGTTACAGGAAGCTGAATCTTACAATGGTCCTTCTCTCATCATGTGCTATGCTCCTTGCCAGGAACAAGGTATCCGTGGCGGCTTAGCGAACTCCATGTTACAGGAGAAGATGGCGGTTGATTCCGGTTACTTCCTCACCTATACCTTCGATCCTCGTCTCGCTGAGAAGGGTGAATCTCCGCTCAAGATGTCTTCTAAACCTGACTTCTCTAAGATCAAAGACTTCTTACTCACTTCCACCAGATATTCTCAGCTCCCCAGAGTCAATCCTGATCACGCTGAAGAACTGTTCGAAAAGAACAGAAAATATGCGGAACAGAGATATCACGATATCCTCCGCTACGGCGGTCAGGACAAGTAATCTTCTGACAACTCATTTATCAGCCCCTCTCTTTTGAGGGGCTGATATTCTTTTCAGGAGGTGTTATGTACTGTTCAAAATGCGGAAATGAAGTAAAAGACGATGCGAAGTTTTGTCCGAGATGTGGAGCTCCTTTGTTTGAGAACAAAGAGAACACATTCACTCCAGTTGCAACGGTTACTAAGAAGCGTCAAACCACTACTTTGATGGCTTCTCTCTCCTTGGCCTGTGGCATCTTCGGTTTTATTCCCTTCATCGGTTTTATCTTTTCGGTTGTCGCTTTGTTCTTAGGTTTGTATTCTAGAGAAGAAAGCATGGGTAAAATCGGCATCGGACTTGGACTAGCTTCGATTATCTTTGAAATTTTGTTTGGAATCATTATTCTTCTTGGCTTACACGGAACGAACTGATTATGGTGTCATCTCTACAGTATTGATATCTTTTGGTATCGATACTTTTTTTAAAATCAAAGAGGAGACTTCTTTCATATCCAATAATTTTTACTTCTTCTTTGTGTTTATATAAGAAAAGATTTATCAAAAAAGGAATAGAAGGAGGTCTATAAGATGAAAGAAGAATTATCTATCTCGTTAATGAAAGAAGATCAATCTCCTTATTTCTGTGGGAGCGCAGCTTTGATTGCTCTTTATCAGTACATCGGTGCGATTGAAAAAGAGATGGTAGATCTCAAAGATTTGTTCCATGAATTAAAATCTGACATTCTTTATCTTGAAAAGAAAGATGCTGATTTATTCTCCTTCTCGTTAAAGAAAGATGAGCTCTTAGAAGAGGAGTGGAAAGATGCGATTTCAATCATCGATACATACACTGATCTTTTTCATCGGATGCAGAACATTGAGACATTTTTACCGCTTGATTTCTCTGACGTTATTTTAAGAACAGTGGATTTCTTAAAGAAGACAGTCAAAGGAGCTGTGCTTCCTCTCTCTTCAAGAGAAGATGTTCCAAAGCTCTTTGAGCGCTCCATCTTTGAGCTTACTATCACGCTGAGAGGAGGAAAACACCATGAGTAAAATCGAAGTGAAGATTCAAGCGTATCAAGTCGCTTGTCTTTCTCTCTTAGCGATGTTAATCAAACTCTTAAGAAGAAAACAAAGAGGAAAGAGACCGTTTTCTGAAGCGTTTGAATATGAGAGAAGAATGAAGGTGTTAGAGGAGTCTTATCATCGCTTAGAACACGCGATTGATGAGAAAAGAGAAGACGTTTCTCTTGTTGAGGTGCTTCCCCTCTTTTCTTCGATGGCGTTTGATGCGACAAAAGAAGTGAAGATGGAGTCGTTAAAGGATGATTATTTCTTCCTTGGTGACTCATTGGTATTGTTACAACAACACCTTTCTCGATAACAGAGAAAAAATCAGCTTCATGATATAATAAAGTGAGGAAAAATAACGAATGAAACCGAAATATGAAGAGTGGAAAGACCGCCAGGTGATGATTGATTTACGCAATCGCTTCGCGGCTTGTTATCAAAATGAAGATGGTTCTATCTTTTATATTGAACCGCAGTTTTACACCTATCTCCAAGGATACCGTATGCAGAGACCGGAATCTTATCAAGATCTTTTAGCGAAGATGGATGAGATTGTCCACAAGAATAAGAAAGTTGTGTTTGTCGGGCAGGAGGACAATCCTCTTGTTATTTGTGATGATGCGATTTTCTTGACGGCG
The DNA here is from genome assembly GCA_022774485.1 of Bacilli bacterium. Classification (GTDB taxonomy): domain Bacteria; phylum Bacillota_I; class Bacilli_A; order RFN20; family CAG-288; genus Enterosoma. The sequence continues at coordinate 9,863 of JALFLX010000136.1, read as the reverse complement.
ATGGATGTTGCAGATCAAGCGAGAGTCCTCGTTCAACCAGAATCTAGAGGATCTGACTATGGGGACTAAGAGAAAAGCGTTTATTCTTTTATCGTTTCTATTAACACTTCCGCTTTTCACATCTTGTTTTTACTTTGAACCGATTCACTTAGGCAAAGAAACCACCCAGACTCCTATTTCGGAGGGTGAGGAATATGTCGAAGCGACTTACGGTTCTAATTTTTCCAAAGACAATCTGAATAAAGACACTATCGGGTTAGGGATGGGATATCGATATCTCCCTTCTGTTGGAGAATCTAAAATCTTAGTCATTCCGATTCAGACAAGTGATGATAAGTTCACTCAAAAAGAGTTGAAGTTGATTCAGGACGGTTTCTTCGGAACGGAAGAGGAGACTGGTTGGGAATCTGTTGCTTCCTATTATGAGAAAAGCAGCTATGGAAAACTTTCCATCTCCGGTGAAGTAACTGCGCCGATGACACTAAATTTATCCACAGCTCAGTTGGAAGCAAAATATGATTCTTACACCACTGCAGAAAAGATCTACACCGATGTCATCTTAGACACCGTGTTAAAGGGTGTTTCTGGAGTCGACTTTTCAGAATACGATACAAACGGAGATGGTTATCTCGATGCGGTGTGGATGGTATACTCCCCTACCATGCGTTCTTCTTCTCAACTTTATTGGGCTTTTACCACTTGGAGCATGTCTCGTACTGCTGTCAACGGTTACTACCCTTGCTGCTACGCTTGGGCAAGCGTTGACTTCTTCACCGAGAAAGATTATTCCACTCTTTTAGATAAAACCAATATCGCAGACAGCCACACATTCATCCATGAGACTGGTCATATGATGGGATTAGATGATTATTATTCCTATGACTACGATTATGATTCGACCACCAGAAAAGGGACTGCAGACACTCCTGTAGGTGGTGTAGATATGATGGATTGCAACATTGGAGATCACACCTCTTATTCTAAATTCTATTTAGGTTGGGAATCTCCAACTGTCATCAATCAAGAATATCTAAGCGCAAACGGAAACACATTGACCCTTCGCTCTCACACAGAATACGGAGATTCTTTCTTGATTCCGACTTCTACATATAACGGAACTTCTTATGATGAATACCTTTTGGTGGAGTATTACACCCCGACCAATCTCAACGAATCTGATTCACAGTCAAGATACACAAACAATTTAGCTTGCTATTCTAAACCCGGTGTTCTTCTTTATCACATCAATGCGACAGTCGGAAAGATTGTTCCAGTCACCAACACCACTGTGAAATGGGATGGCTTTGTGTATAACAAATTGCCGTCGTATTCTTCTGATTGGGGATATAAATACCTGTATACAACACTTTATTCCAACACGACATCCATGTCTTATCACACCATCTCGGATTCTTCGAACTCTTTCTATCGTGGAAGATTGATTTCCCTTCTTCCGGCGACTGGTTCTAAAATTCAAGGAAATAAGACAGGTTTTGCTACCAACTCTGTTCTCTTTCAAAAAGAAGGGTCCTTCTCCTCTTCTTCCACCTATTCTGATTTTGTGTTCGATGATGGCACAAGACCTGATTTTGGTTTCAAAGTGAAGTCCACTTCTTCGGATCGTTGCACAATTGAATTTGGAGCGTTCTGATTATGAGCTATCGAGATTCCATCACAAAGAGTTATTCCTTTGACTATTCTAAGGATTACCGAAAAGCGTACAAAGGTGTTTTTCATATTGCCTTTTCAGATGTGAATGACAATCTTTATCTTCCTCTTGAGGATAAAGAATCTCTTGAAGTGGCTCTGAAGTTCTATCATGATTATGTTTTAACAAGGCCGTTTTATCCTTGTTATGAAGGAGATTGTCTCATCTTAAAAAAGAGCGATGATCCTCTTGTCTTAGAACAGATTCTCGGACTTCCGACTTCGCTTTTTGAGATGCTTGATCTCTCAAAAGATATTCTCTCTCAACTCTCTTTTAAAGAGGATTTATCCATCTTAAAGAAAGATGCGTATCAGCATTTCATCACGGAGAAAGACCGCAAGTGGTTTATCGATGATTTCAAGATGTTCTGCTTGAAAAATGGCGTTTATTTCCTGATGGATGAGACAAAACCGTTTTTATATGGAAACAACAATCTTCCTGTATTTTTTGATGAGTCTAGAATGAGTGGAAGACTGCTTGATATCTATCGTCATAGCGATGCAGAGACTCTCTCTATTTTTTATATGAGAGAGGATTATGATGCTGCTTTTCTCTCGATGATGAAAGAATTTGATCAGTTCTCGCTTGCAAGAAGAGTCGACTTTTTTGTTAACGGCGATGCTGATCCTGAATTTTTAGGCATCAATTCCGATCGCGAATTTGAGCGGAAATACTGCAATATCTTGAAGAAACAGATTGTTGCTATTGTGAATACGCTCTATGACAAATACTGCGATGAAGTGATTCATGCTCCCTCGAGGAAACGTTCTTTCCTCAGTGTTGAGAAAATCAAAGACGGGGAAAAATCTCTCTATGTCGCATCTTCTTTCTTTGCGGATATGTTCTCTTTAGATGGAGTCAATTATTATTTCACAGAAGAGAAGAGAGAAGAGATTCTTCACCTCACTTCTTTGCTTTTCTCCGAGAGCAAAGAAAAAGATCCTTTAGCTCTTTATACTAGACTCTCTTTCCCGATTTACGGATATCAGTCTGTGAGAGATTTAAAGGATTTTACGGTAGAAGAGTTTGTCTCTCACCTCCCGTTCCAACACTTTGATTTTAAGAACTTGAGCTTCAGAGCGCCTAAGAGGTTCAATGAATTTTACACCTATGCAGCAGGAACTTATCTTCACAATGTGGTCTTCTCTTTCCGGTTCCTTGGTGCTGATGGTATTTTTGTAAATCCCTATTACGCATACGCGTTTCCAAACAATCAAAGACCATTTACATTCCAGGTGTTACCGGTGAAGAGAACCGGTCTTCTCTATTCTCTCTTTGACTCTGATCATTATTCTCTCTTTGAAGATGCTTATCCTTTCTATCTCTATAAAACAAAGCAAGATTTCTCCATCAAGTTAGAGAATGCGATTCAACAAATCGATGAGGTTTCCGGTTATCAAGCTTGCAAGTTGTTCTTCTCTCTTGCTAAGAATCGAAGCCTTCATGATATTGTTCTTTCTCTTCTTCAAAGATTGAATCTCTCCTCGTTGATGTCTTCTGAACTTGAGGATCTTTTCGCAGTGGTCTTACTTCTTCCGATGGTCCATGCGGAGAATATCTTCCACTTTAATTCTATTCAGCAGAATGATTTGGAATCTTTGATCATCTTAAACGATGTTCATGAGAAAGAAGAATCTTATGAGCCTTATCTTCCTTATCCTTATGTCTATCAAGGACTCTCTTATTACTCTTTTAGACCTTCTTATTTCTCAAAGCCTTGCCTTTGCAAATGCTCAAAAGATGCGATTAAAGCTGAGATTCTTTTCTATGAATCTAGAAGAAATCCCTCTGATTCAAAATTTGATGAAATGCTCATCGATCATCTTTCTTTACCTCAAGACATCAAAAATACACTTGTTCCTGGAAAAGACCTTCTAAGTCAGATTCACTTTGTTCCTCATATCTGCCATCGCTGTCAGAACACCATGCCTAAAAACCACTTATCAATCGATGATAATGTCCTTGATCCGAAGAATGCGATGCTGAGTTACATCATTCAAAATGGTGCGAGAAACGGTGTCTTTGTCCGGAAGATGTTCTCCTCTGATAGATATCAAGATGTGATGTATTCCGGCTCTTATTCTTCTTTCCTTAATTTCGATCGAACGAAAGTACAAGATTTTTTGCTTCCTTATGTGGATGTCGATGGAAGAGATATTCTCTCTTTGATCATGATGATCAACATGTCAGATGGATTGTATTCTGATTTTGTAATCCCTTGTATCGATTACTGCCAAGAGCTTGGTATCAACGAAAAAGAATGCCAACAAAAACTTTTTAAGAACCCAAATCCAGAGCGTTTGATGAGAGAAGACTTCTCTCAGCGACTTTTGAATTTCTATCAGCTGATCGGATTGGCATACTGTTTCTGTGTCTCTGAGGATATTATTCCCTTTACAAACCACACATTTACGCTCGGCTACGATTACAACGTGAGACTTCCTTATCCCTATATTATTTTAGGCCCGAGATTTAACGGCTATAGTGAAACACGTGCACCAAAAGGGATTGATGAGATTTATTTCTGCGAGTGTGATAGAGAAGGCATCTTAAATTCCATCCGCTGTTTCTATGACTTTTATGAAGGAAAGATCTCAAACCGTCAGATGCTGACTCCGATTATCTTGACAATGGCTGGTCTTCCTTATCATTTGATTCACGCAGTTAAGGACTTCAGCTTTGATGAACACACCCCAGAAGAATTCGTGAATCTCCTTTCTTTTAAATACGATATTTGTAGACGTTGCAACAATATCGCCCATGGTGCTCTCGCTGTGAATCCGTTCTATAAAGAATTCGCGTTCTCTTCTGATATGGGCGCTGAATATACGTTTGCGACAGGTAAGATGGCAAGAGATGGTTTCATTCTTTTGATGGACTGCTCCATCTCAGAATTTAAAATCAAAAAAGGATATCGATTCAATTTAGACTTCAACAATGATTCTTATCTTCCTTTTGTTCTCTTCGTTGATCGTAAGACTCCGGAGCCGATTTATAAAGTGTTCCATCCGAGCAAGGAAGATATCAAAGAGATTGTCAATTCTCTCAATCAAGAATACTCATTAGGGGAAGAAGCTTCCGCTTACGCGTTAGGATTGATGCTCGATCAGATGGAAGCGGATCCCGATGTCTTTTTTGTGCTCTTCAAACGGCTCTCTGGAAATGATTCCTTTATGGACTGTCTCACGGATTGCTTCCCTGACTTTGAGCGGGTGAGAGAAGAGTTTCTTGACCCTGTGTTTCAAGTGATTTTGTTTGTCGCTCATGCGCTTTACGAGAAGCTGATCGATGGTTATATAAAAGATGAACTTCATATTGGGAGGTAAGAGATGTTTTATTCAGAAAAATTATTTGAAAGCGAAACTGAATCTTCGTTTGATACGATTTATGACGAGAAGATATTAGGAGCTTTTTACGACTGTTATCACAACCGTGGAGAGGATGTCTTCTACATGGATGAAGAGGATAGAAAGTCTCTTCAGATGCGTTTTTCTTTCTTTGAAAATTATTTTAAAAACACTGATTATCCTATCTTTGTTCCAGATAGCATCAAAGAGATTCTTCCAAAGAACTACATCATCATGATGCAGGTGACGGGCCTTCCTGAGGAGCTTTATTATCGCTTCTCAAAGAAGACACACGAGAAAGTCTATCTTTCAAGAGATGAGATTTTATCTCGCATCCGCTTTGTCAAAGGACTTCGCCCGCGACCGCTTCCTGAAATCCCAGAAGATATCGATGACAACTTCTTTTCTCGTTCGGATCTCTTTTTCTTAGAAGGAATCAATTACTTAGCTTCTATCGGCGTCTATTATCCAGATTTAAATCGTCTTTCTGAGGATCCGATTGAAACACAAGGATATCTTCCGGTTGTCTTCGATATGAAATATATCCCGGAGAAATACCAGAGAAAGGTCACTCCGGAAGAACTTTTGATCGATTATTGTCCAGCCGTTCTCTCTTTGTCCTTAGCAGAGTATCAGAGCGGGTTTGAGCCGTTAAGAAAATTGTCTTTGGAAGAGCTTGTCTCCTATGCGTTTGTCAAGCACGCTGAGAAAGAAGAGGATAGAGGAATCACACTTGCTGCAGTCACAGTCCGTTCTTATATCAACGCTTTGGTGAGAGAGATGATCAACGATCATTTCAAAGAAAAGTTCGGTATCTATCCGATTATCTATCAGACTGTTCTTCATAAAGATTATGAGATTTATAACTACAAATATAAGAATCTCGCTATCGGAAAAGCGTTCACCATGCTTCAACCTTTTAAAGGAATCATTTATGAAAAAGATGGGAAACCCGTTTATCGCGAAGAACTCGGGGAATACATGATTCAAAAGAAAGATTTGAAGAGGATGAAACTCGGCTTTGAACTTATCAAAAAAACCATGAAAAATAATCCGCAATACGGATATAGTCCTTTCTTCTTCATCGCTTTGCTAGGTCTTCCTTATGCCGCTTTTGAAAAGGCAAAATATTTTGATTTTGAAGAGGGTGATTTCAAAGCTTTCTGCTCTCTATACTCTCTTGTCGATAGGAAAGAAGATCTCACTTCCATCCGTTTCTTACCAGGAGTTGTAAGAGGAGATGGAAGTATTGTTCCCTGGTCAAAAGTGAGCAATCCGCTTCCTCTTTATCTGTTGATGAAAGATGATATTTTTGTCTCTCAACCTGTTTTCTTCTTAGAGAATTCACACGCGTATTTTGACACCTTAATAGACGAAGAAAACAGCGCGTTCCATAATCTGATGTCTGGCGATGCAAATACAATCAACGAAATTCTCAAAGTGAATGATGATGATAAGGCATTCTATGCGAATATGATTGATATGCAGTATCTTCAGGAAAAGAACGGAGTGATTCCTTTCATTCAGAAACTGTTTGGAAAAATGAAAGAAAGCGGAAATTCCTTCCGCATGCAGTATTTCAAAATGTTTAGCGATTCTAACGCTCCTTTTACTCTATTTATGCTTCTCCGTGGATTCTTCTCTTTTGAACATAAGAAATTTGCTTCTGCTTTAACAAAATATCAGGGTAAGACGATATCTCTGAAAGCATTTCCTTTCAGCGTAATCGAAGATCAGATTCAAAAGAAAGAATATATTCCTGCTTATTCGTTTATGTTAGGAAATGAATACTCGTACTGCACTCCTTTTTTGATTATTTACTCATCTTGCTGTTATTTTGAAGTGACAGTCAATGGAACACTGTGTATCTATAATTTAACGGGAGAATATCAATACGAATATTTCAAAAATGATTGTTTGTATTTGAATGAACAATATCAAGAAATCTTTGATTCTGTTGATTATCTTAGATGGAACTACAAGCATTATATTGAATCCTATCACTCCTATCACATCCTGGATGAAAAGAATCACAATTTGATTGCGCATGAAGAAACTGTTTATAGGAAAACAGACGAGTTTGACAGTTATTATTTCAATAAATTTGTTTTGCGTTCACTCCTTGATGAAGTGCTCTATGAGAATCTGACGATGTTTTTACAAACTCCTCGTGAATATTTCCCACATCAGCTTTTTGATTCTGTGATTGATAGTCTTACTGATGACTATGAAAGTATGTCTTTGACAGAATGCTTCAATTATGCGGCGAATATAGGCAATGATGATCCAGAATATCATAAACGGCGTGAATTCCTTTATTATTTCATCCAAGGCAAGAATCATGATGTTTATCCGCAGAAGAATCTGTATTACTTCTCGATGGAATTAAAACAGAACGGAAAGAAATTCTTTGTCTCTCCGAGCAAGTATTTCCATGCCTATTCATTGACAGGAAAGGTGGATGACTTCCATTTCTTGAAGAAAGATGAAGAGAAAATCGTAGAATTTTTCTCTTTTGCTATTTCTAATTTAAAAAAATCTTTCTCCACTTCGAAAATACTTCAGCAAAGAGCGTTCATCTATTTTGCGGATATTCCTCACGCTTTGATTCTAAAAGCTCGCGAATTCTATCGGAACGTGAAAACAGTCACCGCGGAAGAAGTGGAGAAATACTTCGGCTTTATCGATCTTGATGTCGATGAGACAGAAATCCCGGAGACAGATTATTTCAGAGTGATTCCGGAGTGTTCAAAACAGCAAAAGACACACAGCTTTTATCAGTATCTCATGGATCATGGCGTTTATCTTTTTAACGGCCAGATTCCCAGTAATGAGATTCCTTATCCACAACCGCTGCGTATTTTCTTATCATCGAAGTTGGGACCATTTGAACAGAGATTCTTCTATCCCTCTTTCACTTCTTATACCGCTCTCATCGATGACTATTTAGATAGCAGTGAGAATAATTTGAACGCCGAAGAATCATTCATGATGAAAGAAATTTTAATCTCTCTTTTCCAACGAACCGACTCTCCGATTGCAGACCTTGTTTACCGTTACTTCTCGAAGACACTCTTCTTTTATAATGAATACAAGCAGTACTCTATTGCTCATTACCTCTATGAGAAGACAATACTGTCGAAAAAGGACGTTGAAGAAGCAGATGTTGAGAATTTTGTCATTTGTTTTATCGAATATGTCATGGAGAAGTATCTCCGCCTTGCATATAAACACTTCTTATTAGAAAAATAAGAGATGGTTCATTAAATAACTAAGTTATTATTAAACCGAAAAGCCCTGCTGATAACACTAGCAGGGCTTCATTTGTTAATAATGATTGATTAATAATCCATGTCGTGAGACGGGGCGGAAGGAGAGGCGGGTTCCGGAAGCTTTGTGACAATCGCTTCAGTGGTGACAAATAACGCGGAGATAGAAGCGGCATTTTCCACTGCAGAACGAGTGACCTTGGTAGGATCGATGATGCCTTTTTCCATCATGTTGATCCAAGCACCAGTCTTGCAATCAAATTCTAATCCATCTTCTCTCGCTTTCGATTCATCGATGACATCATCGCCATCATAACCAGCGTTGACAGACATCTGATAGAGCGGCGCAGTCAAGGAGTTAAGGACAACATCGATACCTTTCTGGACATCGGGGTTCTTGTCAGTGAGTTTGCCTTTTAATTCTTTGTAGATGTTCATCAAAGCGATTCCGCCACCAGGGACAACACCTTCACTGACAGCAGCAGCGGTAGCGTTGAGTGCATCTTCTAAGCGGAGCTTCTTATCCTTCATCTCAGTTTCGGTTAATGCGCCGACACGGATGACTGCGACACCAGCAGCGAGCTTTGCAACTCTCTTCTGGAGGTTCTTCTTATCGTATTCAGAAGAAGCTTCTTCAATCTGAGCTTTGATCTCATTGACACGAGCGTTGATTTCATCAGGATTTCCGGCACCTTCGATAATAGTGGTGTTATCTTTGGTGACAACGATCTTCTTCGCAGTACCTAAATCATCCATGGAGAGATCCTTTAAGGACATCGCGAGGTCTTTGTTGTAGAATTTCGCACCAGTCATGATGGCGATATCCTGGAGGATGTTCTTCTGATTATCACCGAACTCAGGAGCTTTGGCAGCGACAACTGTGAAGATACCCTGAAGCTTGTTGACAAGCAATGTGTTCATGACATCAACGTCGATATCATCAGAGATGATGAAGAGAGGTTTATGAGTCTTCACGACATTCTGGAGGATCGGTAAGATATCCTGAAGGTTGCTGATCTTTTGATCAGTGACTAATATATAGGCGTTCTCTAATTCAGCGACACCTTTCTCTTCATTTGTGACCATATAACGAGAAACGTATCCTTTGTTGAACTCCATACCCTTGACTACATCAAGGGTAGTATCAAAGCCTTTGCCTTCTTCAACAGTGATGACGCCATCTTTTCCGACGCGGTCCATCGCTTCAGCGATGATTTTACCAATTTCTTCAGAACCGGCTGAGATTGTCGCGACAGAGGCAATGTCATTGGAAGTGGAAACAGCTTTAGAAGAAGCTAATAACTTCTTAGAGACTTCGGCAGCGGCTTTCTCGATACCAGCTCGGACAAAGACAGGATTTGCGCCCTTATCAACAGCGTTGAATCCGTTGTGAATCATGGCCTGGGCTAAGACAGTCGCAGTGGTAGTTCCATCACCCGCGGCATCATTTGTCTTGTTTGCAACAGCGTAGACAAGCTTTGCACCGGCGTTTTGCTCTTTATCCTCGAGTTCGATTTCTCTAGCGATAGAGACACCATC
>JALFLX010000133.1 GCA_022774485.1 Bacilli bacterium | reverse complement strand
GTGTCACGGTCCTACGAAAAGGACGTTGCTTAGGCACTTTGAACACCAAAGAGACCGATGACAATGAACTTAGCCGCCTCATGGTCGGATGAGATGTCAAACTTGTCACAGATAAGAAACCGAGCACTCCTGGAAAACCGATTTTAGAAGTCAACAATCTTGTCGTTCACGACAAAGAGAAGAAAAAAGATCTTATCAAAAATATCAGTTTCAAAGTGAGACAGGGTGAAGTTGTCTGTGTTGCCGGTATCGAAGGTAACGGACAGACTGACTTGGTTTACGCCTTGACTGGACTTTCCAAAATCAAGTCAGGTGAAGCAATTCTTCATGATGTTCCAATTGCAAATTACATGCCGAAAGATGTGAAGAAAAAGATTAAAGCGGAAAAGAAAATCATCAAGCAATGCAAAAAAGATGGAACAGAAATTCCGCCTTCTGAAGTTCCTCAAACGATCGATGTTCACCTCGAAAAACTCTCCATCCGTGAAAAAAGTACCTGTGGTATTTCTCACATTCCCGAAGACCGTCAAAAATACGGCCTCGCCCTCGACTTCAACTTGAAGGATAACTTAGTCTTACAGCGTTACTTTGCAAAAGAGTTCCAAGCTGGTGGATTCATCAAAGAGAGAGCAAAAGAAGAATATGCGTATCGTCTCATTGAACAGTATGATATCCGCTCCTCTTTAGGACCTAAGACCACTGTCAGAAGCATGTCCGGTGGCAACCAGCAAAAAGCGATTATCGCCCGTGAATTAGATCGTGACTCCTCTCTTTTGATCGCGGTTCAACCGACCCGTGGTCTTGATGTCGGAGCGATCGAATACATCCACAAGCAGATTATCAAACACCGCGATGAGAACGCTGCTGTTCTTCTCGTCTCCTTAGAATTAGATGAAGTCATGAACCTCTCTGACCGAATCTTAGTGATGTACAATGGAGAAATTGTCGGCGAATTTGATCCGAAGAAAACCAATGTCAACGAGCTCGGTTTATACATGTCCGGTGCAAAACGTATGACCAAAGAAGAAATTCAACAAATTGAGGAGGCGATGTAACACATGGCAAAAGTCAAAGTGAACAAGGAAGAAAACGATTTTCTTCCTGAGAACCCCTTCTTGCGGTTCTTCTATCATATCGGTCATTTCTTCCATAAGCTCAACAACATCAAAGGACTTGGCACCTTCCTCTCTGGTTTCCTTTGCATCGTGATCGGTCTCCTTATCGGTCTCATCCTTCTAGTTGCGATGGACTGGAAAAACTCCTTAGAAGGATTCAAGATTCTTCTCACGTATGGATTCAGCAACACGACAACATTCGCCCGTGTTCTGTACCAAGCAACACCGATGATGATCTCCGGTCTTGCAATCGGTTTCGCCTTCAAACTCGGTCTCTTCAACATCGGTATCACTGGTCAAGTCACCGCTGGTGCCTTTGTCTCAATTATCATCGGCCTCTTAGGAATGCCTTGGTATGTCTGCATTCTCGCCGCGATTCTCGCCGGTGCCATCATCGGCTTCATCCCTGGCTTCCTGAAAGCAAAATTCAACGTCAATGAAGTCCTCTCTGGCATCATGCTCAACTGGATTGTCTACTACATCATCGGCTTATTAGGCGCTCTTGTCATCCCTAGATCGATGAAAGATAAGATCACTCCTTCCAATCTCAACCCGATGCCAAAGGCGGCTTGCTTACCTTCCATCGGCTTAGATAATATTCTCCCTGGTGTCACCTTAGGTATTGTCATCTCCCTTGTGATAATCTTTGTTTTCCAAATCATCTTAAATCACACAACTTTCGGTTTCGAATTAAAATTGACTGGTTCTAACAGACATGCAGCAAAATACGCTGGTATGAACCAAACTCGCAACATCATCTTAGCGATCACCATCTCCGGCGCCTTAGCTGGTCTTTGCGGATATATGACTTACGCAAATCCGCTCACTGCGACACGCTTCCGTTGGGACAGTGGCAACAACACCTTAATCGGCGATGGTTTCACTGGAATCTCTGTCTCCTTAATCGCTCAGAACAGCCCGATCGGCTGTATCTTCTCTTCACTTCTTCTCACTCTCATCAACTCTAGTCAGTCACAGATGAAACTCGCTTCCTCTATGTACAACGCTCACTTCACAGAACTTCTTAAAGCGGTTATCATTTATGTCGCTTCTTTCTCTTCTCTTTTCGTTATCCTTCTTAGAAAAGCGAGCGAACATTATGATATCAAGCAGAGCAAACGCCGTGCGATTGTCTATCACGACGCCTTGACAGAGGGACTACTAACAGAAGAAACCTCTGTAGAAAAGGAGGCTATGTAATATGTTTGGAGCAGCAAACTGGGGTCAATTGATCCAATACTTCATCATCTACGGCATCGGCTTTATCTTAGGTGCTTATGGCGGTATGTTCTCTGAATGCTCCGGTATCATCAACATCGCCTTGGAAGGATCGATGGTCATCGGTGCCTTCACCGGCATCGCCTTCATGAATATCTTAGGTAATGCCTTCGCTGGCACTTGGTTGTTAACTTCTATCTTGGGTGTTCAGCTTCTCTTCCTCATCTCTGCTCTCTTCGCCATTCTCTGCTCTATTCTCTTCTCCTTCCTCCTCTCCTTTGTCTCCATTAAATTCAAAGCGGATCAGACCATTGTCGGTACCGCATTAAACACCTTTGCAATCGCCCTTTGCACCATCGTCAACACTTCCTTAATCAGCAAAAAAGACTCTCCTGAAATCGGTCTCTCTCAGTTCAACCTAATGAAATATCTCCGTTTCAACACAGGAAACACCTTTGTCGACACTGCCTTCTCCGGTGTCAATTCCGCTGTTGTCTTAGGTGTCATCGCCATCCTTGTCTTATGGCTCATGATGAACAAGACAAGATTCGGTCTCCGTCTCCGCGCCTGCGGTGAAAACCCAGGTGCTGCTGACTCTGTCGGTATCAATGTCAACCGCATGAGATACACTGGTACAGCCATCGGATGCGCTGCAGCCGGCTTTGGCGGATTCATCATCTTCTCCTTCTTCGATGTCTTCATCGGCAACTGGAGAATCGATGCCCTCGGCTATGGTTTCTTAGTCTTGGCGATTGAAATCTTCGGTAACTGGAAAGCTACTGGCATCATCTTCGCTTCTCTCTTCTTCGCCTTCTTCTCCGCTTTCGCACCGACTATCTCCGCGTTCTTCTCCGCCAACGCGATTAACGCTGGTGTCTTCTCTCAGCGCGCGTTCTACTACATGCTCCCTTATCTCTTAGCGATTTTATCTCTCATCCTCTTCTCCAAACACTCTCACGCCCCGAAAGCTGAGGGAATCCCATACGATAAGTCAAGTAGATAAAAGTGTCTTACAACATTTGTAAAAACGAAAGTTTTATAATAAACGTGCAGGGTGAACTTGCACGTTTTTTGGAGGGTATTATGGATCAAACAAAACAAGCGATTTACAACGTCGTCACTGCCAGTGATTTAACCTATGAGCAGAAGTTGAAAAATTTAGCAAACCTCGCCGAAAATGAATTAGATGTTTTGAATATCCCGGAAAGAACAAAATATTACTTCTCCACCGGTGCGATCAACGATCTCTTTGAAGGTCACGCTCCTTATCGTCCCCGCTACATCATGCCCGATTATCAGAAGTACTTGAAGAACGGTTCTGACTTCTTAAGAGTCAAACCTGCTAAGACTTTTGATGACGCCTTGTTCAACCTTATGATGATTTATCACCATGTCCCCTCTATCACATCCTTCCCGGTCTTCCTAGGTTCTTTAGATGAACTGCTCGAACCTTATGTCGGCTCGTTATCCGACGAGGAGATCAAAGAAAAGCTGAGACATTTCCTCACGTTCTTAGATAGAACCATCGATGACTCGTTCTGCCACGCAAACCTCGGTCCCAAGGAGACGAGAGTCGGCAATCTCATCTTAGAGGTGGAAGAAGAGCTTCAGGACACTGTTCCAAATCTCACCATCAAATACGATCCTGCAATTACACCTGATGCTTTCATGGAAAAAGCGATTCACTGCTCCTTAGCTTGCTCAAATCCCGCCATTTGCAACGATGTTTTAAATCGTGACTATTATGAAGGCGGATATGGAATCTCTAGCTGCTACAACATCCTTCCAATCCGAGGTGGCGCCTACACTTTGACAAGAGTCACTTTGACAAAACTTGCCAATGAGACATCTGACATTGAAGAATTCCTCAATAAAGTTCTTCCTGAATGCCTCACCTGCATCGCAGACTACGAGAATGAAAGAATCGATTTCTTAGTAGAGAAATCAAACTTCTTCAACACTTCTTTCTTGGTCAAAGAAGGATTGATCGACAAAGACCGCTTTGTCCCGATGTTCGGTGTCACCGGTTTAGCAGAATGTGTCAACACTCTCTTAAACGACAAGGGTTTGAAATACGGAACCGATAAGGAAGCTGATGATCTCGGTGTCAGAATCTTAGAGAAG
>JALFLX010000104.1 GCA_022774485.1 Bacilli bacterium | reverse complement strand
AGGAATGAAGTGACGATAATAATAAGGTAAAGAAAGAATCTTTTCGATAGACTTTTCACAATAAGAAATATACCACAATCGAACTGTTTCGGCTAAATATTTCTATTTTTTCTCACTTTTTTGCAAAATTAAGGTGTTTTTTATAAAAACGTGCATATTTTGCGTGCTATCTTCAACACTTTGTTTCGTATATGAGAACTTTTAAAAAGAACATATCATCCATAAAAAGCGATTGGGAAAGCAAATCTGCTGAATCCGGACACATTTTTTTAAAAAAACAATTGACAGAATAACTTCACCTTATTATAATTTCTTTGCTTTGGGCATTTAGCTCAGCTGGGAGAGCATCCGCTTGACGTGCGGAAGGTCACAGGTTCGAGCCCTGTAGTGCCCACCATTATGACCAAAGCAGCCATCCCTAGGGGTGGCTTTTTTACTAACATGGAGCAGTACCCAAGCGGTTGAAGGGAATGGTCTTGAAAACCATCAGTAGGCGAATAACCTAGCGAGAGTTCGAATCTCTCCTGCTCCGCCATTGAAGTTTCTTGCGAACACTTGTAACGAGTGCTCGTTTTTTTGTATTGACGTATACCGTAATAGCAACAACGAAATCCATTAAAGGTTTATGATGTGTCTGTGTTTTTCACATAAAGCTTTGTAGTTCTCAGTTGATTTCCATTTTTTCACGAGTATAATTTGAAAAAAATGGAGGTTATACATGTTTAAGAAAATTTTATTTATTTGTGTAATCTTCTCCTCTATTGGATATGGTGAAATCAACAATACCCCTCCTAAGTCTATCTCGCTTCCTGACAAATTGGCTGAAATCAAAAGAACAGCCTATCTCGATGAATCCTCGACTGATTTTTCTTTGCCGTTTTCTTTTCAATATGAAAATTCGGCTTTTTCTTTGTATAACATTTACGATCAAGAAGAATATGCTGGCTATGTGATTATTGATGATCAAGAAAATATTGTTACTTTTTATCAAGGACCCTCTCTGCCAGACATGGAGCACCCGGAAAGCCTTTCACCAGTTTTCAATCATGAAAGCGTCCCTGAGATTGAAGCAACAATGTCATTCACTGCTTCGACGAACACCACCATTCGAAATACTCCTTCATTGAATCAGAATTTGTTCTCCTCCCATTACGATAGCTTTTCATCATCCAACTATTTGATTGATTGTCCTTCCTATTACACTGCAAGCTATGGTCCCGTTGAGAATGGTTGTGGTCCCACGACGGGAGCAATGCTCGTATCCTTTTTTGATAGATATACTGACATGTTTTGATAGATATACTGACATGACGAATCTCGTTTCTGGGCTTCTACCTTTGGAACATTCTGACAATAAAGCAGCCGTGGATGAACTAATAATCACTCTTGCGGATTATATGAACACAGATTCCGTAAATGGCACATATTATTGGGATGCCATGGATGGCTTGACCGCCTATTTTGATGATAGGGGGTATAGTCAATTTGGTGCTTTCTACCTAGACAATTATGCCGATTACTCAACATTAATCATCAGTCACCATAATCCCGCTTATTTGCGTATACGATGCATCAATGATAATGGCGAAGATATCGGTAGACATGCTGTCTTGGGAATCGGGGTTGCCACTTTAAGATACTCTGGAAATTTTATGATCACACATTATGATTGGTATGGGGAACGCACCGGAAACTATTATGTCTCCGAGGACTACTTCGTTGGCGCAATTTATATGGGGGAAAAATAATGAAAAAAGTATGTTTCTTGCTTCTTATTTTGCTTCTTACCGGATGTCAGAAGCAACCGGTTAAACCAAATGAAATGGAAGTTTGTCAGTATGTTTTCAACGCGGACACCGGAAGCCGCTATAAGAAAAAGTCCGCCTTCCTGAATGTGGAACTCACCGAGAAGGTTTTGTCCCTTTACGACTCCCTTTTAGGCTACGATGGAGAAAAGAAAGACGTCAGCGACTCTGATGGAAACGAGCATCTCGGAGAATACCAATGCCATTGGGAAAAGAACACCGAGGAAAGAATCTATCTCTCTTCTGATGAGACAAATCCCTATCTCTACTATTCTGATGGCGGCTTCGGCACAAAAGAGGGAAAGCTTTGGTACGTTTCCACTATTCATAACGAAGAGATGAAGAAGACTGTCCTTTCCCTACAAAATAGCTTTTCACTCATCCTCAAAGACATCCCAGAAGTCGAGGCATAACAAAAGTTTCTGAACATTGCTTTCGTTTTCACACATCGTTATTTACAACACAACCCATTTCAGTTATACTTCCTAAGTAGCGATTCAGGGAAAGGTGAAATTCCTTCTCGGCGGTAAACCCCGCGAGGAGCTTCGGCTTCAGGATCCGGTGTAACTCCGGAGGCGACAGTAAAGGCTGGATAAAAGAATGGCTCATTGGATTTGTTCTCTTTTTGAGATTGATTCAACATCCCTGAGGCGCCGATTGTCTCTGGGATGTTTTTCTTTTCCCAGAGAGGAAAGGACCTTATTATGAGAAGAAAAGGAAGTGAAGTTTTGACTCGTATCACCACCATCGCACTCCTCTCCGCCTTAGGCTTTGTCCTGATGGCATTTGTCCGTATCCCCTATCCTCTTGCCCCTTGGCTCATGATCGAATTCTCTGATCTTGTCGTGTTGATCTCTTATGCGATGTACGGATTCACCGGTGGATTCTCCGTCTCTGTCATCAAGACTCTGTTAGATATGCTGATTCACGGGCCGACTGGTTACATGGGTATCGGTAATATCACTGCGCTCTTAACCTCGTTGGCTTATGTCTTAGGTTTGTTTATCACCTCTCATGTGCTGAAACTCTTTAAAAAAGGCTGGAAGTTCAGACTCTTAGGTTACGGAACAATCATCATGCTTGTCGCTGTTATTCTGACGGCTCTCAATGCAGTGTTCATCACTCCGACTTTCTTAACCGGACAGTTTGCAACTTGCTTTGATAACGCCACCATCGAAGGTGTTGTCAACGCTTTAGGAAGCTACTTCCCCGGGGTTAACAATTATTTCTTATTGATCTTCATCGCGTATTTCCCGTTCAACTTGCTCAAAGGTGTGATTGTCTGTGCTCTCTATGAGCTTGTCTTCAACCGTCTGATTTTTGTTTTGATGCAGCGTTCTCCAGTCATGAAAAAGTATTTCTTAGGGCCTGTTTTCTTCGAGAAGAAAAAAGAAGAACAAACGAAAGAAACAGAAGAAACTCCTGTAAAAGAGACAACTGAAGAATCTTTAGAAGAAGACAAAAAATAATATCGATTATTCCTGTTTATTCCATAGGTATAGAGTGATTGACCAAATAGTCTTTCACTCTTTTTTAATTCCTATTATTCCATTAAGCCCATGATAATTTGCTATAACGAAGAATAAAAATTCATAACTTGAAGTACTGCATAATGGTAGGAAAGACTGCAGTTGTAATGTATGCGCTACCAAAAGAAAGTGAATCTTTCCTCAATCTTGTCTCAATTTAAAAAACAAACGGAAATAAGGCAATTTTCAAAGAAATCTCTATTTCTTTCACTCTCGCAAAAAAATGTTAAGAAAGTAGTTACGAAAGCGCTTAACTAGTGTAAAATATAGTCAGCAGATGCCTGTGTGCAGAGAAAGGAGCAATGGAGTTATGCCAACGATTTTTAAAGACCAAGAGCCGATGACCTTAGAGCAGAAGGCTGATTTGATCGAGAAGAACCTCGTCGATCTCGTCTACAATGCCGCTTACTTAGAAGGTGTCCGTGTGTCGTTTGTCGAAGCGAGAGCCTTCATTCTCGATGGAGTCGAACCTTCTGGTCCTCGTCCAATCGGACTCAACAAAATCAAAAATTTAAAGACTGCTTATCTGAAATTAGAGGAAGAAGAGATGTTAGAGGAACCGACTGACCTCAACACTCTCTGCTCACTCAACCGCATTGTCAACGGTAGAGGTGTCTCGGAAGAGCCAGGTCGTGTCAGAAGAGATGTCGTCACCATCTCCGGTACAGAATATGTTCCTGAGATCCCAGATCCCTACATCGTCAACAACACCATCCGCGACATTGTGGAAGAGAAGAAATCATTCATCGAAAGAGGTTTAGATCTCTACTGCTACTTGATGAGAACACAGGTATTCTTAGATGGCAACAAGAGAAGTGCAAACCTTTTGTGCAACCAGTTCTTACTCCGCCACGGACAAGGAATCTTCTCCATCCGTCCAGAGAGAAACGATGAATTCTTAAAGAAACTCATCGCTTATTATGAGAGCAATGATCCGACAGAGTTAAAGGTTTACCTCTATCAGAACTGCTTCTACACCGATCCCTCTCATCCGTATATCGACGATTAAAAGAAACAAAGAGCTTCCTGTTTGGAAGCTTTTTTCATGATAGAATAAAAACAACTCTATAAAAAGAGATTGATTTTTAATATGAAAATCCCCTCAATATATGGGGATTTTTTCACCAGATATAAGATTCGATTCCAGGGAAGTCAATAAACGGATTTCGATTGTGTTGAATCTGATAGACCGCTTCATTTCGATCGATTTCTTTTTGAGAGACCGGATCATCGATTGACCACTGCTTGTAAAGCGTAATCGCCCAAGAAGAAAGAGAAGGATACGTGTTTTTGCTAAAGCACGCATAATTGTTCATCGAGGTCATCTTGTCCTGATAGCAGGTCACAAAATAGAAGTAAGTTCTCGCGAAATCCCCTTTGTATTCATCAACTGGTTCAAAAACCTTACCGGTTACGCCTGAAGTTTTGCTCTCTCCTAACATGCTTCCATTGGAAGAAGGATTATCATTCATCGAAGCGGGAGAAGAGACCTCCGCATGCGGATAATTGCTTCTATTTCCATTGATTTTTCCATCGGTCGGATAGACATGGAAAAGATCTGCTTTCATCGGAGCAGCTTCATTGAACACACTCTGAGGGATGGTGTGCTCACGGTTGTAACAATCCCCTTCTCTTGAGTAATTTCCACACTTATCATTGCTAGGTGTAAAGGAACAGTTAGAATACATGTCCCAAATAGTTCCATCATCGCGTAAATCCGTAGAGAGATACGCGTTCCAAAGACCGTTGTATCCGATGTTGGTGTGAGAAGAAATCGCATGGAAAAGAGATGTCTTCAAATCAGCATTTCGTAACGTAAAATCCACCTTTCCCGCATAATAAGAAGGAATATCCCAGGGGATTGTCTCTCCTTCTGTATCCGGAGGTAACGACTCTGTCACTTCCTCTGTCACCGGAGGGAGTGTGACATCCTCTGTTTTCACTTCTGTTTTTTCTTCTTCTGTTGCAGAAGAAGTATCGCTTTCAAAAGGAGAATCAGTGACTTCTTCTGTCTTTTTATCACTCATAATCGATGTAGATTCCACCGGTTTTTCACTCGGAAGTTCTGTCTTTCCTCCTGTCTCAGAAGAAAGAGACTGACAGCCTGTCAAGATGAGAGAAAGCAACGATATTTGTAATAATTTTTGATATGTGTGTTTCATAGTGTTCTCATATTACACGCAAAAAAAGTAGAAAGCTAGTGAATAATCCATTTTAAAGAAAAGAAATCATCTCTTTTATTTCTCTTTACCCAACGTTCTTTTATAATAAATGAGGTTTAGGGGGATAGACTTATGAGCAGAATTATTCTAGTCGGCGGCGGTTCTTCTTCCGGTAAGTCCTATGTGACGACAAATGTCATCGAAAGAATTGGAGAGGAAAACATCACTCGCATCACCATCGATGATTATTATAAAGATCAGACTGGTCTTCCCATGGAAGAGAGAATCAAAGTCAATTACGATCATCCCAAAGCGTTTGACTGGAAGCTCATGAGATCGCAGATCAAAGATTTGAAAAATGGTCTGCCCATTCAAAAGCCAATCTACGACTTCACCATTCACAACAGAAGCGATAGGACAGAAACAATCGTTCCCAAAAAACTTGTTGTTGTCGAAGGAATTATGGCATTAGTCGACAAGCAACTCAGAGAGCTTGGTGACTTAACTGTCTTTATCAACGCCACTCCCGAAGTCCGCTTCTTGCGCCGTTTTATCCGCGACCACACCGAAAGAAAGAGAAGCTACGAGAGTATTGTCAACCAATACATCAAAACTGTTGCCCCGATGTATGAAGAAATTATCCATCCTAGTTCAAACTACGCTGACCTCATCATCAACAACGATGGCATCAGTAACTTAGCGATTGATGTCTTAACCTGCGTTTTTAAAGAAGAATTAGAAAAAGCCTCCGACGGGAAACCGCACGAAAGAGTTCAGGATAACGAATTCTCTGAAGATGTCCTGAGCCGTGTCTTCCAAAGTTCGGAAGGAATCTAAAAAATATATCATCGCCATATCTGAAATGAGATCCAAAAGTTTGACAACGAACAGGAGGGTCTCATCTCAAATTTGGCGTTTTTTATTTGCTTAGTTTGGTTATAATGCCTTGCAATACAAAGGTTTAGACGATTGAAGGAACAAATTTATAATCCTAACATGCTGATAGGAACAATATAGATATCTCCAACTTTTTTAGAAGGCCCGTGACTTGTAAGAATCATTTTGAAAGTTGGCGTCTTTATTCCGTTCTCTTTCATTTTGCTTTCAAATTTAGTTAAGGAATTGATTCCTTCTAAAATATTTTTATCGCTTGCGATTTTAATTTCAATTGCACCATATTCACCATTCACAAGTTTTAATATTGCATCCACTTCTAACCCTTTACTATCTCTATAGTGTTTTAATTCACCATGAAATGATTCAGCGTAGATTGATAAATCTCTGACTGCCATATCTTCAAAGAAGAAGCCAAAAGAATTTAAATCATTTAATAAATCAGCAGGTTTAATACCTAATGCTGCTGTAGCAATAGATGTATCAATAAAGTGATGTGTTGGGGAGCTTCTAACCGCAACACTTGTTCTAAGATTTAGATTCCATGCTGGCATATCATAGATAATGAATAAATCTTCTAATGTTTTCTTATAAGAAAGAAAGGTTTCATCATCTAATGTACTTCTTTCGCCAGAAGCTAAAATATCATTAATCATGGAAGTGTTTTTCGCTTCAGTTGAAATGTTTCTAGCGAATGATTTTAATATCATTTTTAAAAGTTCAATATTTTTGTTTTTCAAGAATTCTGCGAATTCATCACTTTCATCCTCTATGGTGAATAATCCATTGTAATAATTCTCAGTTACATCAAGCGCAACATCTTTATCAGCCTTAACTGCAATTGGCCAGCCACCTCTACAAAGAATATGAGCAATATCGATTAATGAAATAGGATTATGTTGTCCATAAGTAATAGTAAATTTATAATTCTTGTCAAATAAGCCCAATAAAGAAATTACCCCGCTAGATTCTTTGGACTCGAATAAAGAAAATGGTCTTAATAACAAAGGGGTAATTCTACCGGCTGCAGAATTTTGAATCATTTTTGGATCAACCGGAGTAGTACTTCCAGTTAAGAGATATTTTCCGAATTGATAATCTTTATCTAGATCATCCTTAATAAGATTCCAAATTTCTGGTACTTTTTGCCATTCATCCACCAAATGAGGATTATCACCCCTTAATGCAGAAGCTGGCTCAGCATTAGCAAGTTCAATATCGCTAGTAGTCTTTAAAGTTGTTACCGATTTAGCAAATTGTTCGCATAATGTGGATTTACCACAAAACTTAGGGCCACTAACAATAACACATCCAGATGATTTGAGTTTTCTTTTAAGGGAATTTTCCGCTAAGCGTGGAATATAATCTTCAATTCTTGACATGATAAATAACCTCAAGGATATTTTATATATAAAAAGGACTATAAATCAATCATTTTCGGAGTTTTGAACCATTTTGATTCGGAGTTTTGAACCATTTTGATTCGGTGTTTTGAACTTTTACTAACAAAATCTTGGCCAAATAAAAATCTTATTATTTTTATACAATGATATTGTATAGAGAAATAATATGTTCTCCATCACATAAGAAACACTGCAATTGTCATAGCTTTTCTCGCACTTTTTTAAAATTAATCACAAAAATCATGTAATAAATAAAGATATCGTACTTATGGATTATGAATTGACATAAGAAACATATTTTTCCATCGGAATCATTGGAGCCTCTAAATCTTGGATTGTCTTTTCTGAAAGCCAAAGTCTATCTCTAAATTCCTTTCCCGCCTCATAGAATTTCTCAAGAAGTGGGTCTGCAACAGCCTCCGCCTCTTTAATATTCAAAAGAGGCGCTTCGGAATAGAAGACCCCGACATAACGGTGAAGGATCATGTTGAGTTGACACTTCAAACCGATGAAGTTATCCTCAAACTGTGGGAATCCACAACCGCAGAGAACCACGCTCCTCTTCTTGGAAAAATCCACCAAAGAGTCATGTCTAACACCCTCATTTTCAATTGACATACTCTTCTTCACAAGAGGGATTGTTCTATCAAAAAATGCTTTTAAAGTAGAGGGCATTGAATAACAGTAAAGTGGAAAAGAAAAAATAATGATATCTGCTTTAACATACTTTTCTAATAAGGTGTTTTGATCATCTTCCTGGATGCATTTTCCATCCATATTCTTCCAACACTGGAAACAGCCAAGACATGGTTTAATCTCACAGTTGATCAACTTCACAACCTCGATAACATCCCCTTGATTTAAATCTTCGATTCCTTTCACAAACATCGAAGTAGCTCTCATCGTATCACTCACCTTTTTCGGTGATGCATCCAATACAAGAATTCTCATAAAGCGCCTCTTTTTCGATATCGTACCACATTTTAAAAAATGATTTTCAGAAAACTATTGATACCAGTGAAATAATCATAGACAAGAAGAACGAAGATATAAATTCCACTGATATCTGAAAAAAGATGATTCTACTGAAAATTCAAAAAAAGATTGACTGAGGTTTGGAAAAAGAGTAGAATAAACAACGCCTGAAAGGGTTTATCTTTTTGGGGCTGTAGCTCAACTGGGAGAGCGCCTCCATGGCATGGAGGAGGTCGCGAGTTCGATCCTCGTCAGCTCCACCATCTAAGAAACATAGGTATGATACTCGTGATCATGCCTTTTTTTATACTTATATAAGGGTTTAAATCCCAAATTTTATATGTTGAAAGGTGTCATCAATTGATTTCCCATCCTGAAAAAATAGAAAAAAGAGCGGAAAAACCGCTCAAAATAATCCTGCTCTGATGAGGCTTACCAATTTTCGTAAGAACTTTACGAAAATTCGTGAGTCTTATTTTTCAATCCGAAAGCTCTGACATGCCTCTGACCAGGGAAGAAGCTCTTCTCCTTTCTTCCCTTCTTTGAGTTCATTAAGGCACCACTCTATATACATATCAGGATAGATTTCACATGCCT
>JALFLX010000101.1 GCA_022774485.1 Bacilli bacterium | reverse complement strand
CATGGTTCTTTGTACCAGTGAGGACAATTTTATCGCCCGTGTTAACATCAGAAGCGGCTAAGCTATCCGCAAGAATTTGGCAAGCGATGACGTTGTTCTCGCTCATGAGGTAGAAGCCTTTCTTGATGATTAAGGCAGCACCGACAATACCGATAACCTTAATTTCTTCACCATCTTCTTTTTCAATCGCTTCATCAACAGAGATAGAACCAGCGACAACATCATCGTAGAAGATGTCATTGATTGTTCTTGTCTCAGTATGTCCCTGATAAGTGCAGGTAGCAGTGATGTTTGCAGTGACTCCGGCGACAGGGTTGACATGCATAACCTGTTTTCCATCAACATCTTCGAAATAAAGCAAATCGGTGTTGCTGGAAGAATATGTGACAGTGGCATCTAAGAAATTTAAGAATTCATCAGAGACTTTGTTGATCAATTCTTTCTCAGGATCACCAGCATAAGAGGCAGTGAACTGCTTCATAATGTGATAATCAAGAACAAATCCAGGGACCTTCTCCGCACCGAAAGTGAAGTTCTCGATGGTTTCGATTTGGATAGGAACAAAGCGGTAGACACAACCGCTCGCGGTGGACTTACAGTTGATCGGAGAGACATAGAGATCGACAACGGAGTTACAGTAGCTGTCTAACCAAGCGTAGTCATTGCCGTTGTTTGCGGTGTAGACATAAGTTCCGGTCTCACGATCTAAATCGTTGATGTAATAATTGACAAAGCCGCTTCCTTCCGCTTTGCGGATGACGGCGTTGACATGATAGATTTCAGAAGTGATGTTCTTCTCAGTGACAGAGACAGAGAGGATATCTTTGATGGTGGTATCCTTGATCCAGGACTTATCGAAATCAGAGGTTCCAAAGTCGTTTGTGACAATAGCGGAATTGGTGATTTGGAAGGCACCTTCATAACCGTTTTTCTCGGCGAGAGCTTCCTCAGAAGAGGAAACGAAATAATCGACTTCACCGATGACAGTAACAGTGTTACCGACAGAGACAGTTCCACCGACTTCATAACCGAAGACAAAGGTAGAACCAGTGTTATCGACAAGGAAGAAGCCGTTCGGATTGTACTTCTGAGTCATCGTGGTCTGAGCGACAACACCAGTCAATTTGACTTTCGCGCCTTTTTCTAAGGCTCTGGTCTCAGCGATCGTGTGGGCTTCATATCCGGTGACATCCACTTCCGGATGTGTTTTTTCAACAGCGACTAAGCGAGCGGGGCTTCCAGAGAATCCAAACTCTGCTTCTTTGTTATACGTATGAACTTTACCAACAATGGTGATCGTGTCTCCGACAATCGGGACATATTCTAATTTGTTGTAGTAGGTGTAACCATCTTCTCCGCGAACACCGAAAACTTTTAAGGTGACATTCGAATCATTTTCGTCCTGGAGTACTAATTCACCATACCCGTAGTTAGAAACTGATTTGATGATACCTTTAACATAGAATTCCGGACTGGTTTCCTCAGTGTAGAGACCAGCGAGATCAACGATAGTGGAAACAGGATAGACAATGTGTTCTTCCTCGGTGTCTTTCACCGGTTCTGTGACAGAAGGAGTTTCTGTAGGAACTTCAGTAGGAGTCTCAGTAGGGTTAGCTTCGGTCGGAATTCCAGGGTTATTGCAGCCGACTAAAGCGAGGGAAGTGAGAAGGAGAGTGAATAAACTGACACGTCTCTTGTTGTTGGTTTTCATTATGAAAATTTCCTTTCTTATATATTTTATAGAAAAAATCATTATTGTGTAATTGAAAAGGCTTACCGAGACAAAGATGTGGTTCTTATTTGTAAAATTTTCGACACGATTATGCGTTTTGCTCTTTTTTGGCAAAGAAACGAGGGAGCGGATTGCTCAAACCGATCTTTCTTGCGCCTTGGGTGATACCGAAGCTGACAAAGCTTCCCACAATCGCATTGACTAGGAGTTCAACAATAAAGTTGAAACCGATGACGGCGATGACGAAGATAAACGGATTCTGAGCTGCCCATCCTGCTTCGATAAAGGTGTTGACATAGGTGTTTTGAACGGTCTCTGTGTTGAAGAAGAAGATAACAAAGAAAGACATGAAGAACAGGGTGTTAAAAAAAGCAGTCGATAAGGAGCCTGCGAAGGAAGCGAAGAATCCTCTTTTATCAAAACGCTTGACCAAATCGAAGAAGAATCCTGCTAAGAATCCGGTGAGCATACGAGCGATAAGGCACATGAAGATCAATCCGATGTATTTGTTTGCAGCTGGGATATCAGGAGCGGAGAGAAGAAGAACACCAGTGGCATCCATTCCAGAAAAAGCTTGGATGATTGAAATAATTCCCCAGACAGAGCCAGCGACTAACCCCATGATTGGGCCGAAGACACAAGCGATTACAGCAACTGGTATTCCCATCAAAGTGATGGTGAAAGCAGGGGTGGCAATGGTGCCGATCGGAGTGAATCCGAATAAGACCATAATGGCGATCATCAAAGACATGACGGCTAATAAGTAGACAGTGTTATTTCTGCGCATGTTATTTCCTCCTAACGAGTAAAATTCTTTTGATAAATCCAGAACATCCCATCAAAAAGTAAAGAATCTGAGAAATTGAAGTCAGCAAAAAGCAATGGTTTCACATACATCGCATCTCTTCCGCAAATCACTTTGTGAAGCGGTTTTTGATACTCCTCTTCCATCTTTCTTGAAAAAGTTTCGATCAGAGATGCATATCCTGCGACAATTCCAGAATTCATCGATTCTTTGGTGCTCTTTCCGATGAGTCTTGTCGGAGTCTCTAACTCGATATCCATCAGCTGAGCACAGCTTGACCACATCTCTTTACAAGAAGGTTCTAACCCTGGAAAGAGAGCACCTCCCACAAATTCTTTTTTCGAAGAGACAATGGTGAAAGAGACAACAGATCCTACGTTGATGACGAGAGTATCTGTCTGATATTTCTCATAAGCGCCGCACGCTAAAGCGAGTAAGTCTGAGCCGACTTCTCCTGGATTATCCATTCTGATTGCGACACCAGTCTTGACACTCTTGTTCAACACAGGGCATTTCATTCCGGTTAATAACTCGATTGCACCCTGCACTTTTTTAGTCATGCTAGGAACAACTGATGAGAGAAGACTTCCCTGAATCTTCGAAACATCAACAGAAAGCATCATGAGATAACTTTTTAAAAATTCAAAAAGCTCCTCCTTGCTTTTCAAAGGATCTGCAAAGGTGGAAAAAGCATGTTCTTTTCTTCCTTCCTCGGAATAAAGAGCAATAGAAAAAAGCTGGTTTTCTAAATCTGCAAGCAAGATCATCATATTCTCCTTCTACAGTCTCAATGAGTACCGTGCGAGTAATACCGGCTGTTTGTTTTTTTGATAAATACAGCCGCACAAATTTTATTCTTTTCCTAAGTAAAAAACAAGCTCGATTTTTTCGATGAAAAAGGAGCGGATTGCTCCGCTCCTAAAGGGGATTTTTATCAGTAAAGATTAAAGAGTCTTGTTGCTAGCGTTGAATGTGACTTCCGGATATAAGGTCTTGAGAGCAGTCTCGAAGTTCTCATTGGCCTTTTCGAAAGTGACACTGCCGGCGAAGTAATCGTGCATCGCGTTCTGATACTTCTCATTGCAGCCCTGATCATAAGCACTCATCGGAGCGAGTTTGATCTTCTCAGCGTTCTTTTCAAAGAGTGCAACATGGTTCTGTCCGCCTAAGAACTTGGAACCGTAAGAAGGATCTGTGGCAAGCTCGTGCATCGCAGCTTTGTGGTTGGTGTAGTCTTCAGTGTCGACAGTAATTCTCTTCGCGATGTCTTTATCGCAAGTGAGCTTACGCATGATGTCGGCGACTTCTTCCTTGTTGTCAGTGCCCTTAGCACCAGCGATCCAAGTTCCGCCCCAGTACCAGGAAGCAGGACCTTCGACAACTCTGTACTTGCCGTAGAGACCGTTATCCTTTAAAGCTTCATCTTTGGCAGCACCAGTGAGACCATCGGCAATCGGAGTTGCTAAGGAGTTGCCTAACAAAGTGAAGTTGATACCCCAAGTGGAGTAGAAGAAGCCCATGACCTGGCCCTCAGGTCCCTGATCAGCAGCCCAGTCTTCCGACCAAAGTGTAGTCTTGCCAGACTTTCCATCATCGACATAGCCTTTTTCTTTCTTGACCCAATCTTTGATCTGAGAATCGACAGTGACGACACCCTTGTCGTCAACCCAAGAATTCTTCGCATTGTTAGAGAAGACACGATACATATCATCATAACCGGAGACCATCTTGATGCCCTTTTCTTTCGCAGCTGCAGCAGCCACATCAAACTTTGTCCAGTCAGATAATCTCGCCTGCATCTTTTCAGGGGTAGCTTCGCCAACGCCATAAACCTGTTCTGCTAAGTCAGTACGATAGGCATAAAGACCAGGAGTCGCCTGCCAAGAGACACCCTTTAAAGAGTCTCCAGAAGTGACGACAGTCTTGGTGTAGTCATACATATTGGAGAGCTCAGCATCAGTGAGACCG
>JALFLX010000064.1 GCA_022774485.1 Bacilli bacterium | reverse complement strand
CGACTTTCGATTTCAGTTTCTGTATTTACAGAACGAATCCGGTATTACTGTCCTACTTCATTTTCCTATTGGAAATGACGTATTCCTTGTGTATGTACTGGTCATCCCGTTCAGTTTTCAAAGAGCAATCGTATTTGCGTTTTTTTCAAGCGCGAGTAAGAGTATATCATCCAAAAAATAGAGTGTCAACAAAATAATTCAATTTTTTTAAAATATTTTTTTGAGTCTTCCAAAAATCACTTTTGCCCGATTTTATGGGCTTTTTTTAAAACGCTGAAACTTGTTTTTATTTTCTCTTTCCTTAAAAAGAGAGAACCGCTTTTCGCGCGCGTGCGCATGCGAATATAAAAAAGGAGAAACCCGCATCTGAGACACGGGTTTCTCCTTATCTGATTAAGAGCATTTCTCGTCGTATGCGTCGATAAGATCAACTCTTTCTTGATGTCTTCCTTCTAAAGGTTCTGCTGCTAAGAAAATATCGATTCTTCGTAAGACATCCTCTAGCTTCATGAACTTGGCGCCAAAGGCGATCATCTGAGCGTGATTGTGCTCGACAATCAAGTGGCTGCAGTCATCGTCGTATCCGAGTCCGCAGCGGATACCTTTTACTTTGTTGGCGCACATCATGACACCCTCTCCTGAGGAGCAAATCAAGATGCCACGGTCTGCTTTTTTGTCTCTGACAGCTTCAGCAGCTTGGAACGCGAAGAGAGGGTAGTGGCAAGAGTCGAGTGAGAAGGTTCCAAAATCAAGGACTTCAATCCCTTTTTCTTTTAAGTGCTGAATGACAGCTTCTTTATAGGCGAAACCGCCGTGATCACAAGCGAATGCAACTTTCATGTTGTTTGTTACCTCCTATGGTAGACAGCTTCAATCTCTTCTTTGGTGATCTGACCTTGCCGAATGATTTCCACTTTTCCGTGAAGAAGAGAGACAACCGTGGTCGGAATTTTGCTCTCACAGGTTCCAGAGACAATGCCTTCCACTTCTTTCATAGAGTCAAAGGTATTGTAGACCTCTTCTTGACTGGTGAGAGCTGGACTTCCAGAGAGATTTGCGCTGGTGACTTGGATGAGGAATGGAAGTGTGTCTAAAAAGTCGAGCAATTCTTGTTTTTTCGGGATACGGATCCCGGCGACAAAGGTCCCAAGATGCATCTGATAAGGAGCGTTCTCTCTGGCTTTCACTAAGATGGTGAGAGGGCCTGGCAAAAGGGTGTCAATCACGCTTTTTGTCCCCTCATCGATCAGAAAATACTTCTCTAAATCAAAGTTTTTCGAGCACATCACAGCGATAGGTTTATCCGGTCTTCTGTTCTTGACTTTGACAAGTCTCTCATAAGCGAGAGGATCATCCGCTCTGACCGCAAGGCCGTAAACAGTCTCTGTCGGTAGCGCTAAAAGAGAGCCTTTTTCAAGAATCTCTTTCGCCTCTCGGTCCGTAAATGATAATTGTTTCATAGGGTGATGAGAAAATGACAGCTGAAGAATCAGCTGTCATGTTTCAGGAGTTAGAACTCCATTTTGACGTCTTGTCTCTTCTCTTCGTCGGCTTTGAAGAATTCTTCCGGAGTAGCATGGATGGCAGAGGCGACGATGGAGCCAGGGAAAGTGACGATAGCCTGATTGTAGGTGGAAACATTGGCGTTGAAGAGTCTTCTAGAAGCCTGGAGATGCTCTTCAACTTCGGTACAACTGTTGGAAAGAGAAATGAACATGGTGTTAGCTTTGAGCTCAGGGTATTTCTCGATGACGATGTTGATGCTCTTGGAGAGCTGGTTCATCTGGTTGTTAAAGTCGTTCATGGCTTTCACATCACCAGATCCCTCATGGTAATTTGCTCTCATCTTGGTGACATCGACTAAGGTCTCATTCTCATGTTTGGCATAACCTTTGACGATGTTGTACTGCTTGGTGAGGAGATCATATCTCTTGGTGAGGGCGACATCGATTCCGGAGAGCGCTTCTTTGATCTTGACCTGCATCTGGCGGAAGAAGTTCATCTTCTTCACCCACCAGGAGACTAAAGCGATGATGAGGATGACGACAACAGCAGCAATAACAATCCCGACAATAGCACCGATACCAATCAAGGTCGATGCGGGTTTCATGTGATTCATTGTGATTATTTATCCTTTCTTTTCTGATGAGGGTTGAGAGGATTGACGAATTCGCTCTTAGGCTTCAAGCTCTGCAAGAACGCGTAATACTGCGGATACTGATAGCCGTAGTGAGCTAAGACATCTTTGACGACAACTTTCTCTTTGGTCTCATACACTCTCTTAATCGCGTGGAAGCGGACAAGGTCGTGGCTGACATTTCCCTCTAAGCTAAGCTCTTCGGGATGAGCGACCAAACGATCAATCTCAGCGATAGCGAGAGCGAGATTTTTCTCTCTGCGGTCTTTGGCAGTCTCAACAACTTTCGGTTCTGCTTTCTTGACCTGTCTTCTGGGGAGATTTTCTAAGTTGTACTTTGATTTCCAAAGGCCTAAGATGCCATTGATTCTGGATTTTCCTAAGATGCGGATGGAGAATCCGTTGTCTTGGAAGACCTGATAGGGGTCCTCTCCGTTTTTCAAAGCTTCGCAGACTTTCAGAGCGAACTCTTCTTTGAAGAAGATTTTGCTCTCAGTGCACTTTTCGACGTTGGGATTGTGGTTTAAGACCCGCTGTGCATGGGCGGTGAACTTCTTTGTCGCCATAAACAATTCCTCCTATGTTATCTATTCTTGTTTTTGCGCATCATCAGGTGTATCTGTCTTCTCTTCTTTCTGGTGGTCAGAGGGTAAGATTTCCTTGACGACACCAGGGCGGTTCTCTTTGGGAGCAGGCTGGTATTTCGCTCTAAGAGCGCGGACGGTGCTCTCATTTGTCTTGACCAGTAAGAACTCAACTCCCGCATAGCTCTCAAGGTGTTCTCCGAATGACTCGATGCTCATGGAGACTTTATCAGTCTGACTCTGGTCAAGGAGATAAACACCGACTTTTTGAGAATCTTTGGCTCTGCTGACACAGATTTCTCTGAACTGTTCTTCGCTGAGCGGCTTGCCATCTTTGACAGCGGCAGTCATAACAATCAGAGTCGGAGCGGATTCGAGGAGTTTATCCAAAGAGTGATAGAAGGATTGATATCCAGGATAGAGGATGATGTTGTTAGGGTTTTTAGGCTCTCCTTCTTTCGATTCGATCTTGTGTTCGTCAACTTCCGGAAGTTTTCTATTTTCCAGTAAGTACTTGATCTGATCAGCGGTGATTGTCTCGTTTTTGATCAATGTTTCCGCAATCAAGGTGACATCATCGCGATGCTCCTCTAAGAGTTTTCTCGCATCGGCGTGACACTTCTCAACAATATCGCGGATTTCTTTATCAATCTCGAAGGCAATCTGAGTGGAATAGTTGGCTTGGGTGGAATTGTAGTCTCTTCCTAAGAAGACACTTCCGCCTGCTTTCTCGTATTGGATCGGACCTAAGTTCGACATACCGTATTCGGTGACCATCGAGCGAGCGATGTTAGTCGCAACTTCGATGTCGTTGCTCGCGCCCGTGGAAACATCACCGAAGAAGATTTCTTCGCTGGTTCTTCCACCGAGATAACCGGTGATTCTGGCTAAAAGCTGATTCTTAGTCATAAGGAAGCGGTCATTCTCCGGAGTCATCAGGACATGACCACCGGTTCTTCCACGAGGGATGATGGTGATTTTCTGTACTTTATCGGAATAAGGTAAGAAGAGACCGATGACAGCGTGACCCGCTTCGTGGTAGGCGACCTGTCTCTTCTCGTTCTCCTCTAAGTGAGAGCGTTTGGCAGGGCCTGCGATCGCACGGTCAATCGCCTCATCGATATCGCTGGTGGTGATTGCAGTGCGGTTAGCGCGGACTGCGAGAATAGCAGCATCGTTCATGATGTTGGCTAAGTCAGCGCCGGAGAATCCCACAGTGCGGGAGGCAATGCTGTCAAAGTTCACATCAGCGGCTAATTTCTTATTCTTCGCGTGCACTTTCAAGATGGCTGCTCTTCCGACTTTATCCGGGAGATCAACAGTGATCGTGCGGTCAAAACGTCCAGGACGAGTCAAGGCGGGATCTAAGACATCGCTGCGGTTTGTAGCTGCCATGACGATGATACCGTTGTTGTCTTCAAAGCCATCCATCTCGACTAAAAGTTCGTTTAAGGTCTGCTCTCTCTCGTCGTTTCCACCGCCTAAGCCAGTTCCTCTTTGACGGCCGACTGCATCAATTTCATCGATGAAGATCAAGCACGGAGCGTTCTGCTTTGCAGTTTTAAACAAGGAACGGACACGAGAGGCACCGACACCGACATACATCTCAACAAAGTCAGAACCGGAGATGGAGTAGAAGGGGACAGAGGCTTCTCCAGCGACCGCTTTGGCAAGCAAGGTCTTACCAGTTCCAGGCGGGCCGACAAGGAGGACACCGTGAGGTAATTTCGCACCTAATCTAGTGTATTTATCTGTGGAGTGGAAATAATCGACCATCTCGACCAATTCCGCTTTGGCTTCATCGCAGCCGGCGACATCGGAGAAGCGAACTTTGCTTCCTGTAGTCTTGCGGGCGACATTGTTGACAAAGCCAGCCATCGGATTGCCACCGCCGTTTGCGCTCTTTGCCATCTTGGAATAGAAGAAGTACATGACAACGATGAGAACGATGATAAGAATGAGTGGGAAGAGCCATGAGGAGAGACTGGATTTCGACTCGACACCGATGAGGTAATTGGCTTCAGAATAATAATTCTTCCAGTAAGTTCCGCCGTTCTCATCGAGCACTTCGAATTTCGTATATTTGACAATCGGCTTGACGTATCTCTCATAGCTTTCCGCAGTGATAGTGCACTGGTAGTTGTAGCTGTATTTCTTCACCGGTGTGGAGTAATACGTGTAGGAACCTGAGAGATAGACGAGTTTGCTGGTGGTGTTAGAGAAGACCGCCTGCATGGTGACTTGCTTGTAAGGATGATCCATGTCATTTTGATCATTTGAAGCAGTCATCAATATCAAAGCTAATTCTCCTGCTTGACCCTCAGGGACAATCTCGCTCAGAGTGTTGAATTGACCGCTGTGCTCATCGATCTCAGTGAGAGAATCCATCTTTCCATCTGTGTCATAATCGACATTGAAGGCGATTGCATTCTCGCTAAATGTCTTCATATTGTTTGAAGAGCGGAAGACCAAAAAGTAAAGCATGCCGGAGACAAGCGCAATGAAAGCTAAGGCGAGAAGAACTAGAGATAAGACACCCCCTTTTCTCTTCTCTCCGGAAGAAGAATCCCTTCTAGGATCTTCTCTTCCATTATCGTTTTGATCATCCGAGAATTTCATCTCATAGGATTGATTGCCAGGATCGTGAAGTTGATATTTTCGCATAGTAATCCCCCTTTCGCTAATCTGGTTGAATAGCAAGTATAATAATATATAAAACGCGCGCGATATTCAAGGAATATGAGAAATGAAACAAAAGGGCAAAATTGTAAATTTTATCGATATTTGTCGCTATTTTCCTATTTATTCTTTTGCAGAAGAAAATCAAAAACACCTAAAATTTTTTACAGATTATCAAAAACTTAAAAAGCGGGGAAAAGACACTCCCCGCCAGAAGAATTCGCTAGAAGAAAGAAAATTATTTTGTCCAGACAATTAGTCTGTCATTGTCTTCAGCAAAATGCTAGTAATTCCCATCGTACCGAGTACCCTCTTCGCTCGTGCTGAGATGAGTGATACATCCAGTTCAGACAAGATGCAACCCCAGTGTCCTTTGAACACTGAAACTCGCAGTCTTTTGTATTTATACAAGAGTTAGCGTTTCTTTTTCTCTGAAAAATAATGGAGCTTAGTATAATTCAGTAATGGTACAAGAAGAGTGTCCTTCTTTATCTTTATCTACCTGAATGATGACAGGGAAACGATCAAAAAGTTCCTCGATATGAGAGATGACACCGATGGTGATGTTACCATCTGCAGAGAGTGAGGAGATGGTATTGACCACTTCATCTAAGCTAGCCTTATCTAAACTTCCGAAGCCTTCATCGATGAAGAGTGTCTCAATCCTCACACCGCCTGCGACTTCTCTGACATAATCGCTGACTCCTAACGCGAGGCAAAGTGATGCCATGAAAGTCTCACCACCTGAGAGAGATTTGGCATCGCGTGAGAATCCGGTGATCTCATCGACAACATCGATATCCAATCCGTATTGTCCGCGTTGGGCGACTTCTCTTCTCTTTAAAATATAATGCCCCTGGCTCATCGTACGAAGTCGAGCAGAGGCTCTCTTCAAGATTTCATCGAGATAGAAAGAGAGGACAAAGGTCTCTAAATTCACTCCTCTTGCCACCCCTGTTCGATTCTCCGTGTCTTTATCTGCATTTGCAGAAAGGAAGTAGTAGAGAGTGGAAATTCGATCATATTTTTGACATATCGTTTGATTTTCTTTTTCTAACGAAGTGAGATTTAAGACTGCAGAACTGATATTGGATATCTTTGCATTAAGGGCATCAAATTCAGCTTTCGCTTCCTTCTTTTTCTCTGTTGCATCATTCACTTCTTCTTCAATCTCTTCTTTTCCTCTTCCGTGATAGCTGTTCACTTTCTCCTGAAGAGTCAAGATTCTACCGCTATACTCTGAGATGGTGAGATCTAGAGAAGCGATTGTATCATCCGCGTTCTTCATAGCATCGTGATATGAATCGATTTCACCTTGTAAGTCGGTGATTCTCTCGTTTGCACTCTCAGCAGAGTCGAATTTCAAATCTTCAACGATTGAGGAAAGCTGACCTTGAAGCGATGCTTCATTCGTAATAGCTTCATTTTGTTTTTGTTCTAGCTCTTCAACTTTTTTAATCGCTTGATTCATCGAGGTTTCCCATTGAGAGAGATTTTCTTTCAAGGTCTCTTTTCTTCTCTTCGCGTTTTTGATTTCATTGATTTTATTATTCACTTCGAATAGAGAATCATCTACTTCTTTTGTTTTCATCTCAAGTAAAGAAGAAGCTTGGGTGTAAAATTCTTGGAATTTTTCTTCTTCAATCACAAGAGAAAAGCTCTCTAAAGAAGCGATAATTGATTCTTTTAGCTCAAGGAGCTGTTTCTCTTTTTCATCGCGAACTTCATTTGCTTTCTCAAGAGTGACTCTAGCATCCTCACTTGCCTTCTTAGAAGAATCATACTCCTCTTTGGTGACTTCATCATCTGTCATCTGATGAATATGAGGATGAGAAAGAGAACCGCAGACAGGGCATGGTTCCCCTTCTTTTAATTTTTCTTTGGCGATGATGCCACTCATCGACTCATAATACTTTCGATCAATCTCTTGGAATAACTGGTATTTCTCCAAGTAGGTTTTCTGTAACTCGATACAGTTTTCAACATTATTTTGGAACACAACGAGTTTTTTTGAGAAGTCAGATAAATCAGATGAAGTACTGCTAAGAGTAGATTTTTTTTGATTCAAAACGCTCAGTTTACCGTAATACTCTTCGCTCTGATCAGAGATGGATTCAATCTTTTGAATCTCAGCTTGAGCTTCTTTAATTTTTGCTTGATAATCATCTCTATCTTTTGTCGGTTTCAAAATATCATTTTGATACTTTTTGAGTTCTTTTTGAACTTTTGAAAGAGAGGAGCGAAGAGAGTCACGCTTCTCATAAGAAGGCAATTTAAGCTTCAATTCTTGTCTCTCTTCTTCTTTTGCATCGATCTCGTTTTTCTGATTCACTAAAATCTCTCTTTGCTTTTGAGCGCGATCTTTTTCTTCGGCTTTTCCTTGAATATCCTCTTCAAGTTTTTCAAGACTGGCCTTGTCGCTTAGATAAGCATCAAGTTTTGTTTTCTCCGCTGTGAGATCATTTAATCTATTATCAAATAATATGATATTTTCGTTGAACTCTTGGCGTTCTATTGAATATGCATCCTTACACAGATTCAAGAAATTGATACGGTCATTCAGATCGAATATCTCTTTTGATTTCTCTTTATCTTCCTCTGACAATGACACGCCTAGATAATAGCGGTCAATCGTCTGTTTCAAGGAAGCAGAAGCATCCGAAATCTTTTTCTTCTTTTCAAGGACAGCTGAGACAAAATCATTGTAAATATCGGTGTGGAACAGCGATCTTAAAATCTGTTGACGGTCATTTGTTGTGGCGGTGATGATTTTTGAGAAAGCGCCTTGTGCAATCAGTGTAGTCTGGAAAAACTGACTCTGATTCAAGCCGATGAGAGAAGTGATTTTATCATTGACTTCCCCGGCCTTTGTCAAAGGAGCGATAGAAGGATCACTTAAGAAAACAAGCTCAGAAATAGCCTGTTCCATAATGTATTCTTTCTTCTTCCCTTTGATTCTTTGCTGAGGGGTTCTCGTAATTTGATAACGTTGTCCTTTCTCTTCAAAGACAAAGACAACCTTACAGCGATGATTGTCCGCACCGATTGTCTTCACTTGGCTTGCTTTTTCTCTTTGATCTGTAGAAAGCTTTCCAAAAAGCGCATATGAGATTGCATCGAAGATTGTAGTCTTACCAGAGCCAGTGTTTCCGCTGATTAAAAACACGCCTTTTTGATTCAAGGTTTCAAAATCGATAGTGGTCTTCTCAAGATAAGACTCAAAAGCTTCCATTTCTAACAAGATCGGTTTCATTTATCTTTCTCCATTTCATCGAAAATCTCACGGATTAAGTCTTTATCCTCTTGAGATAGAGCATGGTTTGTCTTGCTTTCTAAAAAGTATTCAA
Organism: Bacilli bacterium; assembly: GCA_022774485.1. Taxonomy (GTDB): domain Bacteria; phylum Bacillota_I; class Bacilli_A; order RFN20; family CAG-288; genus Enterosoma. Next base: position 2,381 of record JALFLX010000064.1, on the reverse strand, counting down.
TGGTTTCAATCGGTGTCTTAGGAAGTGAGGTGGCAGAAGAAAAAGAAGTGTCTTCTTCATGATATTCTCGCTCACGTGAAATTGAGATTAAATATGGAAATTTATCCGCCAAGATCACACTTGCCTGAGGATCGTTCACTTCTCCGACAAGTGTGATTGCAACATAATCGGAGATACTTTCCATTTGAAGAATCTCAGAATATGATCCTTTAAGATTCACCATTTTTCGCTTCGGAGTAATCGGGATAAACTCCTGTGTCATATTTCCTTTTTCTCTCAGTTCAACATAAGAGACAAAGCGTTCATTACTCTCAAGGTTGTGGTAAGGAAGAATCGCACCAGGATAGACAACTTTACTACCATGGAAAGACATTCTTTTATGAATATGTCCGAGCGCGACATAATCAAAATCACGATAAGTATCCAAGGAAACCTGATCGTATTCAGGATCTTTTTGACCGACTGTGCAGGTGTTAGATTCTGAACGAGAAGAACCGATCACCATCTGATGAGAGAGAATCACGTTTCGTTTTGAAGTATCGATTTCTTCGTTTCGTAACACTTCTTTCAGCGCATCATCAAACGGCCTTTGACCGGACTCAAAAGGATGATACACTCTCACATCACCTGGGTTAAGATACGGAACAAGGTAAAAATTCACTGGTCCGTATTCATCCTCTAACGTGTATGAAGCCACTTTTCCTTGGTAAACACCGCATGTATGATAGCCGGAAGCAGAGAGCAGCTCATGGAACAGATTGATGCGGATTCCAGAGTCGTGATTTCCACTGATTGCAAAAACGTGGACATTTCTATGAAATAGTTCCACAAGAAAATCATCGAATAGTCTCATCGCCTCTCCAGAGGGGGCTTTTGTGTCATAAATATCGCCGGATAGCAAAACAGCCTCCGGTTTTTTCAAATCGACAATTGGAAGTATTTGCTGAAATAAAATCGCTTTTTGGTCATCAAGAAACGAGTGACCTCCAAGATATTTACCTAAATGGAGATCGGAAATATGGATGATTTTCATAAGTTAAGAAGATTAGATTGATTGGAATTTTCCTTTCTTAGCACCTTTGGATGCCTTGGCGACAATTCCTCTTCCAGTTCTCTCACTGAGATCTTTTACATAAGCGACAGCCTCAGCTTTGGTCTTGAAAAGCTTGATTGCTCTGTCACTGCCGGAGATTTTGACTTCCCACTTATCATCTTCTTTTCTCTTCGCAACAATATAAGTATTCTGCTTCTTCGGAGTTTTTACTTCTTTTTCAACCGGTTCTTCTACCTCAACTGCCTTTGCTTTCACTTCTTCTTCTTTTTTAACGATTTTTTTCTCAGCCATAAAAACCTCCTATTTCACTATTAATATCTTACCCCAAAAATACGAGAAATAAAGCGAATAGGCAGCAAAATTACAAAATCTGGATTATCGAACTAGACAAGAGAGAACTCCTGTTGAGCAAGTTAAAAAACGAGCTTGTAAAAAAGCCCTTACAAAGAAAGAAAAGAAAAAATATACCGAAAGTGTAGGGAAATGGTTTATACTATACCCAGTTAGTATGTAAGCGATTACATCGAAAGGAACTATTTATGATCTACACTCCAGACAAAATCCGCAACATCGCCATCGTCGGACACCAGGGAAGCGGAAAGACTTCGCTGGTAGAATCCATCGCATTCAAGGGCGGTGTCATCCCGCAAAAGGGAACTGTCGAAGCTAAGAACACACTCTCTGATTACCTCCCTGATGAACAGAAAAAGCAGACATCTCTTTCCACCGCAGTTGTCCCTGTTTTATATCACGATTATAAATTCAATCTTATCGATCTCCCTGGCAACGACGATTTCGTCTATGAGATGTTAGGCGTCAGCCGTCTCATCAAAGGCGCAGTCCTTGTCATCGATGCTTCCAAAGGCGTTCAAATCGGTACAATCAAAAACTTCAAAGCGCTCCGCAAGAGAAATGTCCCTATCTTTGTCTATGTTAACAAGATGGACAAAGAGAACATCGACTTCCCTGCTCTTTATGAAGAGATCAAAGAAAAGCTCTCCAAGAACTGTGTTCCTTTCTCCTATCCGATTGGAAAACAGGATTCCTTCGATGGCTTCATCAACATCCCGGAGATGAAAGCCAGAAAATACAATGGTAAAGAGTGTGTCGATGATGTCATCTACGAAGAGAAGAGACAAGTCGTCTTCGAGCTCTACAACCGTTTAGCTGAATCAGTCGCGACAACCAGCGATGAGCTCTTAGAGAAATTCTTCTCTGGTGAACCTCTCACCAAAGAAGAGATCAAAGCTGGTCTCCGTCAGGGTGTCCTAAACGGTGAACTCTTCCCTGTCATTGTCGGCTCTGCCATCAAAGACATCGGCATCAA
>JALFLX010000033.1 GCA_022774485.1 Bacilli bacterium | reverse complement strand
CTCTGTGAGGATTGTGCTAAAAAAAGAGATGCTATGAAGACAAGCGAGATGGAACTTCATGTTCTTCGTTATGCTTTCATGGAAGTAAATGAAAAAAATGTCAAGCGAATTGTCCCGAGAAGCGAGGGGAGAAAAATCCTTACACTCTTAACCCAAAAATTAGAGCGCTCCTTTGATTTAAGTCCTTTTAAAACCTTCTCCTTGCTGTATCAATCTCTGCTCTAAAAGGGGGAGATTATTTCGACAAACATATATTATTTATGTTAAAATATTTTTTGCATGAAAGAAATCGAGGTAACTCAGATGGAAGAAAAGAAAACAATCACCTTTGAAGAAGTGACAAGCCATTTGGTAACATCTGGCTTTGTGTATCCGGGAAGTGACATCTATGGAGGCTTAGCGAACTCCTGGGATTACGGGCCGCTTGGCACTTTGTTGAAGAATCACGTGAAAGACCTTTGGGTCCGTCACTTTGTCCGCGGTATCGAATACAATGTACAGATCGATCCTGCGATTATCATGAATCCCAAAGTTTGGGAAGCGACTGGACATGTCGCTAATTTCCATGATCCGCTGGTCGACTGCAAATACTGCCACGCTCGTTTCCGTGCGGATCAGATCATTCACGAACAGAAACCGGAGCTCGATGTCGATGGCATGACTCAAGATGAGCTCAATGACATGATGCAGTCTGGTGAGATCATCTGTCCGACTTGCGGAAAGAATCAGTTCACTCCAATCCGCCAGTTCCAGATGATGTTCAAGACATTTATCGGTGTCACGGGGGGAAAACAGAGCGAAGTCTATCTCCGTCCCGAGACTGCTCAGGGCATCTTTGTCAACTTTAAAAATGTCATGAGAACGACCAGAAGAAAGCTTCCGATCGGTATCTGTGATATCGGAAAGGCGTTCCGCAATGAGATCACTCCTGGAAACTTCACCTTCCGTATGCGTGAATTTGAGCAGATGGAAATCGAATTCTTCTTTAAGCCTGGTGAGGATGAGAAGTGGTTTGAATTCTATAAAGAGAACTGCAAGTCCTTTGTCGAAAAACTTGGCTTAAAGGATGAAAAAGTCCGCTTCCGTGATCACGAGCCGGCTGAGCTTGCTTTCTACTCCAAAGCAACCACCGATATCGAATATGATTTCCCGACCTTAGGTTGGGGAGAGCTGATGGGTATCGCCTGCCGCTCTGACTACGATTTAGGACGTCACCAAGAAACTTCCAAAGAGGATCTCACTTACTTAGATCCTGAGACCAATGAGCGTTATTTACCGCATGTTGTCGAGCCCTCTTTTGGCCTTGACCGTCTCATGCTCGCTCTTTGCTGTGATGCCTATGATGTTGAGAGCTTAAACGATGGGAAAGACTCTCGTGTCGTGATGCACTTTGCACCGGAACTTGCTCCGTACACTGTCGCTGTCATGCCGCTTTCTAACAAGTTGAACGAAGAAGCGAAAAAAGTCTTCGATATGGTCCATGAGGAAGTCGATGCGCTCTTTGACACCACTGGTTCCATCGGCAAACGCTATCGAAGAGAAGATGCGATCGGCACCCCTCTTTGTGTCACCTTTGACTTCCAGTCTTTAGAAGACCACATGGTCACTGTCCGCGAAAGAGACAGCATGAGCCAAGAGCGTGTCAAGATCGATGAGCTCAATTCTTATATCCACAATTTCTTAGCGAAAAATCGCGTGAGGTAGAATGGCGGAAAACAGTTCGGTTTCGAATATCTTCTCCGAGGTCAGCAAGAAGTCTGACATTCTGAAAGTGGTCAGCTACTTCTTGGGTCAAAATCACCTTGTCAGGAAGGGGAAGATTTACTATGCGATTTGTCCCTTCCATCCGGATACCAATCCCTCGATGCAGATCAATCTGCAACGAAATAATTTTCATTGCTTTGTCTGTGGAACGATGGGTGACTCTATCCGCTTTGTCGAGCTCTACTGCAAAGTCAGCAAGTGGGAAGCGCTCAAAAAAGTGTGCGAGATCTGCTCTCTTCCTTTGCCAGAAGAGTCGGGAAGAAAAACAGGAGAGCTCTCTTTTGAAAAACAGTATGCTACTGAATTAAACGCGCTGTTAGATCTCAAGAAATTCTATTCTCTCTCGCTTCTATCTAGCGATGGCGAAGCTTGTCGAAAATATCTTGAGAACAGAAAGATTCCTAAAGAAGTGGTGGAGCACTTCTCTTTAGGCTATGCCCCCAAAGATCAAAAACAGTCAATACATGCGTTAAGGAAGTTAGGCTACGAGATCAAAACTCTCACGAGAGCTGGTATTCTCTCCGATTCCGCTTCCTTTGAAGATCGCTATCAAGATCGATTGATGTTCCCAATTTACGATAACTACGGCCATTTAGTCGCATTCTCAGGAAGAATCCTTGAGAAAGGTCAAGACAGCAGAAAATACATCAATTACCCGGAGACAAAGCTTTTCATCAAGAACCAGATTCTCTATCACTTTGATCAAGCGAAAGACAGCGCCAAGAAACACGGTTATCTCTATCTTGTCGAGGGGTTTATGGATGTCATCGCTTTGGTGAGAGCCGGTGTTCTTGAGTGCGCTGGCACGATGGGCACAGCGCTTTCTCACGAACATCTTCACGTGTTAAAGAAACTCGGAGTAGAAGTGAGACTGTGTCTCGATTCTGATGAAGCAGGACAGCTTGGAGAAGAGAGTGCATGTCAATCCTTATTAGAAGCAAAGATTCCTTTTCGGATTGTCCGCAAATTTAAGAACTATAAAGATGCGGATGAAGTCTTGACGAACGAAGGAAAAGAAACTCTTGTCAAAGAGCTTAACCGGCTCTATGATCCAGTCCTCTTCTTCTTAAGGCGTACCTGTAAAGATCGAAATAGCCTCTCTGATACTGTAGAGATTCAAGCGTATCTAAAAAAGGTCGCTCCGTACTTCTACTCCCTTGATCCAATCTCACAGGAGAAAGATATCGAAGTGATCAAAAACGCTTGCACGTTAAGTGAAGAGACGATCCGCAAAGTGCTTCAAAACTATCGCGATGGAACCCATCCTCAAAAAGAATTCAAAGAGTTTAAAGAAGAGAATCCCAAAAGCGAATATGAACCGAAAAGACGATTCTATCCTAAAGCGAGGGTCACTCGTGATCCGGTTATGATGGGCGATAAATATCTCCTTGGAGAGAAGATGAACGAATATTTTGAAGAGGTGAAGCAAATCGCTTCGTCAAGTAGTCAAGAACTCTTCCCTCTCTATAAGAATGAGGCATCCATTCTTCTTCAGCTTCCTCTATCAAGAATTGCCTATCAAATTCTTGATGAGAGAAGAGTTGACTTTGAATATCCGCCCTTTGGCGTTCTCTCTCGTTTAATTGGCGAAGAATACTTCTCAGAGCCTCTTAAAAAGACACCGCTTGAAAAAGGAAATTATCTTTCCTTAGAAGAGAGAATTCAGCATTTCAACGATGAACCAGAAGTCGATGAAGAGGATCCTTTCGGCGTAGAAGAGACTCATGAGTTGCTTGAGGATAAGGAGATTTCTCTTCTTCTAAAGAGCGTTGCCCTATCAAAAGAAATCGGACAAGAAGGCTATTCCAAAGAGCAGTTTGAAACACTCTTAACACTTCATCCTCTCTATGTGGAATACGCTAATCTCGTCAAGAGAATGAACTTACAAGGGACAGACGATACCGCTTCTCTCATCGAGAAAACGAATCTCAGAATGAAGATCAAAAAAGCTGGTGGAAATATTTAATACTTGAAAATATCAATTTTTGAAATAAGAATAACGATAAAGGGAGAAAACACATGGCAACAAAGAAAAAAACAGAGATGAACTTAGAAGAAGAAAGCGTAAAGACCCCAAAGAAAACTTCTTCTGCTAAGACAACCGCGGAGAAAAAGTCTCCTGCAAAGAAAACTGCAAGCAAAAAAGCTGCCAGTAAAAAAGAGAATTCTCAGAAAAAGGAAGAAGCGATTCAAATGAAGCTTCAAGAAGATGTCAAGGCCAAAGAAGTGGATGTTTCAATCGATCTTGAAGAGGAGATTCTCAACGAAGATCCGGATGCTGCCTTAGAAGAGATCTTTAGCTCGGCCAAAGAGAGTGAAGAACCGATTGTCGATGATGCCCTCGAAGAAGCGTTTTTGAAAAAGAGCAAATCTAAGAAAGGAAAAAAGGTTTCTGACCTTGTGAAAGAGGGGAAAGAGATTCAAACCATCGATGATGTCAAAGCGAAATTCTTAGATTTTTGTAAGAAGAAAAACGGCATCTACAAACAGACTGATTTCGATAAATTCTTCGGAAAGTTTGATCTGACCGATGATGAATTAGCCGCCATACAAGAATTCTTATTAGAGAGCTCCATCCACTGCGAAGATGATACGGAAGAAGAGCTTTTAGAAAATTTAGATGACGAAGCTGATTTTAGCGATAATGAGGATGAATTCACCGAAGAGGAAGACCTCTCGGATGACGATGATTATTACAACCCAGCCGATGTCAAAAATACCGACCCTGTCCGCCAGTATCTCCACGCGATCGGCGCTTATCAAGTCCTCCAGACCAAAGAGGAAGAAGTCGAGCTTGCTAAGCGTGTATTAGCAGGGGATGAAGAGGCTAAGGAAGAGCTCATCCAGTGCAATTTGAAGCTTGTTGTCTCTATCGCAAAGCACTATGTCAACCGCGGTATGGACTTCTTAGATTTGATTCAAGAAGGTAACTTAGGCTTGATGAAGGCAGTCGATAAGTTTGATTACACAAGAGGCTTCAAATTCTCTACTTACGCCACCTGGTGGATCCGTCAGGCCATCACCCGTGCCCTTGCCGATCAAGCTAGAACCATCCGTATTCCAGTCCATATGGTCGAGACGATTAACAAGATTACCCGCGCTCAGAGAAAGCTCACCCAGAAACTCAACCGCGATCCTACCGCTGAAGAGATTTCCGAAGAACTCGGTGGAATGCTTACCGCTTCTCGTATCCGCGAGATTCAACAGATCGCTTTAGATCCGCTCTCCTTAGAAAAGCCAGTCGGTGAGGAGGAAGACTCCCATGTCGGTGACTTTATCGAGGATAAGGACAACATCTCTCCTTATGAGTACGCAAACCGCTCGATGGAGAATGACAGAATCAACGAAGTTCTCTCTCAGCTCACCGAGCGTGAAGCGAGAGTCATCCGTCTCCGCTACGGTTTAGAAGATGGAAAAGGACATACTTTGGAAGAGGTCGGACGCGAGTTCAATGTCACTAGAGAGCGTATCCGTCAAATCGAAGCAAAAGCCTTAAAGAAACTTCGCCATCCTGCGAGAGCCAAACTGTTAAAGGATTTCCGTGATTGATCTTTCTAAGCGCCTTTTGAAAGCAAAGGGCTACTTACATGACGCCACTGTCGTATTTGATATCGGAGCAGACCACGGTCTGCTCTCTTTGGCGTTAGCAAAGGAAGGAAAGAAAGTATACGCTTGTGAAAACAAAATAGGTCCCTATGAGACCTTAGTCAAAAGTGTGAAAGGAAGTATCTATCCAGTCACTTGTCTTTACAGCGACGGAATTGATGTGCTTCCTAACGATGTGAAAACTCTTGTTCTTCTTGGAATGGGTGGAAAGACAATTGCTGAGATTCTCTCTCGATATCCTGATAAATTATCTCAAATTGAATCGATTTTAGTGGAGCCGCAGAGTGATGTTCCTCTCTGTGTGAGCACCTTAAATTCTTTCGGATTTCAAAATGTCGATGGCTCTTATATCTATGAAAAACGATATTATCCGATTCTTTTCTATGTCAGAGGGAAAGAAGAATTAAATGAGGTGGAGCGTCAGTTTGGCCTTGCTCCCTTACAAAAGAAAGACCCGATACTTATAGAATTTCTCAACATAGAGAAAAGAAGAATTGAATCCTTGAATCAGCAAGGAAAAAAGCGAAATCTGAACTACTACAAGCTTGTATTGGAGGCGTTAGCATATGATAAAAGCGAATAAACTGATCAAGAAATTATATTCCTATTTTCCGTATCGCTCACAGGATATCTGGGATCACTCTGGCTATCAAGCTGGTGTGCTTTCCTCTTCAAGAGAGATTGAGGAAATAATCTTATGTCTTGATTACACCGAAGATGTTGAGAAAGTGATGCTTTCTCATCCCCATGCGCTTATCTTAAGCCATCATCCTTTCTTCTTTGGAAAGAAAAATGATGTCTTGTTGAAGGACCCTAAGAAACAGATTTTATTAGAGAATCTTTTGAAGAATGACATTCTTCTTTATTCATTCCACACAAATTTCGATAAAGGACAAGGTGGAATGAATGACACGTTTTTCTCTCTTCTTTCGATGAATCCTTTTGTTTTGGATGACCCTACGTATCGATATACTGATGTTGAAAAACCAATTTCTATTTTTGAGTTGCTTTCGAAAATTCAATCTGTCTTTTCTCTTCCTTACATCCAATATTTAAAAGGGGAGAAAGAGGAGATACAACGAATTGCTGTCGTATTAGGAGGTGGTGGAAATATGTCTCGTACTGCCTTTGAACACGGGGCAGATGTCTATATCTCTGGTGATATGGCTCACCATTCACGTTTAGATATCACTCGTTACGGTTTGAATTATATCGATCTGCCTCACGAGTGTGAAGAGAAGTGTTTTATCGAGGGAATGAGTAGAATCTTAAGGCAAATCGATCCGGATTTGAATTTGATTCCTGTTTATTGCCAACATTATTTTTCTTGTTATGGAGGGGAAGAGCATGCTTGATGATAAAGTGAGAGTTGAAGAGATGGATGAAGATGATGATTTCTCTTCTGCTAAACAAGATGCTTATCATCTCTTCTTAGAGCAAATCAAAGGATATCCAGTTTATAACAACGAAGATAACTTACGCTTAATTGCGGAATATCAAGCGGAAAGTGACCCGGAAAGAAAAGCGGAGATTCAGGATGAAATTGTGACTGGCAATATCCGGTTAATTTTAAAAGTCAGCAATGAGATTGCCGATGCGTTTTCCTCTCAGAGCTCAAAAGACAGAAAAGAGAATCTCATCATGGACTTTATCCAAGAAGGAAGCTCTGGCATGATCAGTGCGATCAAAGATTTCAAGGCGGAGATGAACACCCAGTTTTCTACCCTCGCTACGATTTATATTCGCAATGCCATTTTCTCTTTCTTGACAAACAAGCTCAGAGTGATCAGAATTCCTAGCCATATCTTACGGAAGAGAAAGTTGATTCAAAATGCCTTTGAGGAACTTCAGAAGAAATTACACCGCGCGCCGACTGCTGCTGAGATTTCCGCTCGTCTAGAGGGTCAATTTTCCGAAGAAGAAATCGCAGAGATTCAAGACTCGATGAATACTTCTTCGACCGTTCCGCTTGATGTCGGTACAGATGAGGAATCTTCTTTCTTAGATTTCTTACCCTCTTCTGATCCGACTCCAGAAGAGATGGCTTTAGCGCAAGAGTCGATGGAACAGCTTAGGCGTGGATTTTTGATGTTAAGCGATATGGAACGGGATATTCTTCTCTCTCGTAACCCGATGGATGGAAGCAAGAAAAAAACGCTCAACGAGCTTGCGAAAGAATATGATAAGAGCGTGGAGCGAATCCGTCAGATTGAGGAAAACGCGAAGAAGAAACTGAAAGATTTCATGCAGAGCGAATGAGTGAGATTAGTCTCTCGCACTGTTCTTTTGATATCGATGTGGAAGAGGCAAAGAAAAGCTCTTTGCCTTTTATTTTGTCTAACGGTAAGTCTTT
>JALFLX010000141.1 GCA_022774485.1 Bacilli bacterium | reverse complement strand
TGAAAGCAATGGAGAAAAACAGACGAAAACGATTTAAGTTCCCTTATCTTATTTTTTGTTTCGCAGTCGAATTTTAGTTTTTGAGTAGATTGAGATAATACTGAACCCAGGCTGGTATCTCAAGATCAGGGAGGATGAGTTTGATCAAAAGAGCAAGGAAGACTGTCGATAAAATCACTGTGAAGAGGAAGATGACCTTTCTTTTTCGGTCAAAGATTTCGTAATCTGTTCCTCTTCCTTTTCGATAGATGACTAATATCTTATCTTTGGAATAGGTTCGATATTCTTCAAAGAGGAGCGGTGTCTTCTTTAAAAAGAGGATAAAGGTGATGATATTAAAAGGTGGTATGAGATATTTGTATTCGTATATGAGAAAGAAAAGAAGAAGCCAAATAGTCATCGCCATCGTGAAAAGGAACATGACTCCTTTGATAAAATCCGCATAGATAAATTCTTGGATTCCTTTTAGGAAAAGATCAAAAGTTAGATGAGTCACTTCTGGATGAGCAGCGAGAAAGAAGATGGCAAAGGCTTTTGCATAATAGGTCAAAGAGGCAAGATACATCGACAGTTTTGCTGAATTACGCAAGACAGCGACAAATTTCATGACACCAGGATGGCTCAGTCCATAGGCGGTGGTATTTAAATAGGCAGTTAATCCGATGGTGACAATATAAAGAAACAAAGTGATAAGCATCCCATCGAAGATGTGATTGCGATTGAGTAAAATCTTATTCACAATCGTGAAGGCAATCAAAAAGAGAGTGTAAATCATCTTAAGGGATGCGCCTGTTCCTTGTTTCCCTCGGATCTCTTTTTTCTCTAGGACTTCGATAGAGAGAATGTCGCTATGGAGAATACGACTTGTGTAATACATAGTTATATTTTAAGGTTTCGCCATTTGAAAAGCTATTTATATAAAAGGATAAGGGCAAAGATCGAAAAATAAGTTTAGCAAAGAACGACAAAAATTAAGACTTAGGAAAGGCACAAAAAGAAATTCTTGTTTCATCTTTTGTATTCTTTGCAATTGCTTTCATTTGTTAAAGCCCTTTCATGTATAATAATTGTGTATGAAAGGTGGGACAGATATGACCTATGATGTAGCACTTCTCGGCGCCGGTATTACCGGTTCCTCACTCGCGTTTGAGCTCAGCAAATACAAACTGAATGTCATTTTGATCGAACGTGAAAACGATGTTGCAATGAAGACCACAAAAGCGAACTCCGGTATCGTTCACGCCGGCTATGATCCCTTACCTGGGACCAAGATGGCCCGCTTGAATGTCGAAGGATGCAAGCTGATTCATGACCTTCATCCTCTTTTGAATTTCCATTACAAGCAGATCGGCTCTCTTGTTATCGGCTCTACTGATGAGGATCACAGGAAGATCGACACTCTTTATGAAAGAGGAATTCAAAACGGCGTTCCAGAGCTTAGAATTCTCAAAGGAAAAGAAGAAGTCCATCAGATGGAACCTCATCTTAATGAAGAAATTGACTATGCTTTATACGCTCCTACCTGCGGCGTTGTTTCGCCTTGGGAGCTTGCTCTCTCTTTAGCAGAGACTGCAGTCATCAACGGAGTAGAATTCGCATCCGATCACAAAGTGGAAGATATCATCCAAGATGGGGAGGAATATCTTATCAAGACTTCCAAAGGGGATATCAGAGCGAGATATGTTGTCAACTGCGCCGGTGTCTTCGCTGATGATTTATATCGCATCGCCTTAAAAGACAAGAAAGATGCTTCTTTTGACATCACTCCTTGTGTTGGTGAGTACTACCTCTTAGATCGCGAAGAAGGAAATGTTGCAAATCATGTCTTATTCCAGTGTCCGAACCACCTCGGAAAAGGTGTTTTAGTCTCTCCGACTGTCCATGGAAACCTCATTGTCGGTCCGGATGCTTCTTATGATATGCCGGTAAAAGATTACACCGGAAATACTCAGAAAGGCCTTGATTTTGTTAGAGCTGCCTCTCAAAGAACCATCAAGAATGTCAACTTCAGAAACAACATCCGCAATTTCGCGGGTGTCAGAGCCACCATTCAAGGAAAAGATGACTTCCTCATCGAAGAGTCTCCATATCTTAAACACTTTATTAACTTTGCTGGTATCAAATCTCCAGGTCTAACCTCTGGCCCTGCTTTTGGAAAAGAGCTTGTCAGAATGTTAGAGGCGGATGGAGAGAAGCTAGAGAAGAAAGAAGAATTTAAATATTATCGACTTCCAGATTTCTTCCACGAATTATGTATGGAAGAGAAACAAGAACTCATCAAGAAAGATTCTCGTTATGGTCAGATCATCTGCCGCTGTGAGACTGTCACAGAGGGAGAGATTGTTCACGCGATTCATCAGCCGATCCCGGCGACAACAATCGATGGCGTCAAACGCAGAACCAACGCCGGTATGGGACGTTGCCAAGGTGGTTTCTGCGGACCGAAAGTCTTCGAAATCTTAAAGCGTGAGCTCAATCTCGAATTCGATGAAGTCTATCAGGATGTCACCGGTTCAAAAGTGGTCGTCGAGAAGACAAAGGGGGAAAAGTGATTATGGAAATGCATGATCTTGTCATCA